>DATMJM010000560.1:0-5801 GCA_035553935.1 Solirubrobacteraceae bacterium | reverse complement strand
GGAGTCGCCGGCGCCTTCTTCGCGAGCGTCGTCGCGTTCGCGCCATCCTTCTGGTTCGTCCTTCTCGGCGGCGAGCGGTTCGACCGCCTGCGCGCCAACCGGCGCGCACGCGCGTTCCTCGGCGGCGCCGGGCCGGCGGCGATCGGCGCCATCATCGGCGTCGCCGTTCCGCTGACCCTCGCGCTTGACCAGGCGTGGCAGCTGGCGTTGCTCGCCGCCGCATTCGGGACGCTGTTCCTCCTGCGGCGTGGCGTCGTGCTCACGCTGCTGGCTGCCGGCGCCATCGGCGCCGGCCTGGCGCTCGCCGGTGCTCCGCTGCCGGACTAGCGCTTGCATCCGCTCAAGTCGCCGTCGGGTGGCGTAAGACCGCTGACCTGGCGGCGGCCGCGCGGCGCGTCAGGTCTGTGTCCCGCCGCGCTCGGCTCGCTCCCGATCCTCGCTGCGCCCGATCGCGTAGAAGACGGCCGACAGCACGAGCACGAACGCGATCCCGCCGAGCGAGATCGCGATGAAGGTCACGATCTTCGAGCCGCCGACGGCGAGCAGCACGGCGCAGCCGGCGACGCAGACGCCGATGGCGATCAGCAGTCCGCGCAGCCCGCGGTCTACTGGCCGGGCGGTACGGGGTCCGGGATCGGATCCGGCCACGGGTCCGGGCCCGGGACCGGCGGCTCCGGGTCGGGCAGCGGGGGAGGAGCGGGGGTTTCGCCTGCGGAAGTGGTCATCGCGCTTGTCCTTGGACGGGATGGTGAAGCATCGGGTGCCCGGGCCCTCGCGCGACCAAACCGCGCGCGTCCCGCTCCGCCGCGATGATCTGCCGCGGTGGCACGGATCCTCGTCGTCGACGACGACCCCGACATCCTCGCGCTCGTGCGCTTCAAGCTCGAGGCCTCTGGCCGGTGTCGATGCGGTCCTTGTGCGCCGGCCATGAAGGCGTAAGCTCGCGCCATGCAGGAGGGCGAGCACCGCGACCTCATGCTCGCGGCCATCGCGGCCGAGGGTGAGGCTCACGGCGCGCTGCTCGCGGGGGACACGGCGCACGCGGCGGCGATGTACGGGCGCGCCGTCGAGCTGTATCGCCGATCGTGGGCGCTCGCGCCCCCGAAGAGCTACGGCCGGCTCGTCGGGCTGCTGAAGGCCGCCGTCCTCGGCGCAAGCGCGGACGCCGCGGCCGACGAGGTCCGCGCGGAACTCGAGGACGACCCCGATGCGCCGGGCTCGCCGGTCGCCTCGTACGTTCTCGCGGTCGCCGCGCTCATCAAGAACGACGACGATGCCGTGGCCCCGCTCGCGGAGGTCATGGAGCCGCGCGGCGGCGCGTTCGAGCGCACCGCCGCCGCCCTGCGCGCGCTCGCAGCCGACGATCGCGAGGCCTACGCCGCGGCGGCCGCCGCGATCGCCGAGGACTTCGCCTCGCGCGAGGAGCACCTGACCGGGGTCGCGATCGCCGACACGGGCATCATGCTCGAGCTGATCGCGCGCGAGCGGGGCCTGGCGGCGGGGCTCGACAGCCCGCTCATGCGGTTGCCATAGGCCTCGGGTCGGCGGGCTCGGCGGCGACGTTGCCCCGGCGCGCGGAGGGCGGCCGGTCCTCGTGAGACGCGCGACCCGTGTCAATCCGACGAGACGCGCTGCTCGCCGCTGTAGACGTTGACGCTCCCGCCGCGCGCGAAGCCCGCCAGCGTCATCTCGCGGTCGGCCGCCAGCTCGATCGCCAGCGAGGTCGGCGCGCCGACGCCGACGAGGACCGGCGCGCCCGCGACGGCCGCCTTCTGGACGAGCTCGAACGACAGCCGCCCGCTCACGCACAGGACGTGACCGCCCAGCGGCAGCAGCCCGTCGAGCAGCGCGCGGCCGATCACCTTGTCCATCGCGTTGTGGCGCCCGACGTCCTCGCGCACGAGCAGCGGGTCAGCGCCGGCCGCTGCGAACAGGCCCGTCGCGTGCATGCCCCCGGTGCGCCCGAAGCCAGGCTGGCGCAGGCGCTCGGGCAGCGCGGCGAGCAGCGCGCGCGCGACGCGCGGTCCCGCGGGCAGCGGCGGGGCGAGGACCGAGACCTCCTCCAGAGAGCCCTTGCCGCACACCCCGCACGACGACGTCGTGTAGAAGCGCCGTGCGCCCGGATCGCGCAGCAGCGGTCCCTGCACGTCGACGACGTTGGCCGCGAGATCGCCGGTCGGACCGACGGCGCGCGGCCCGTCGATCAGGCCCTCGCCGTACAGAAAGCCCAGCGCGAGCTCCTCGTCGCTGCCCGGCGTGCGCATCGTGACGGTCAGCGCCGACCCGTCGACGCGGATCTCCAGCGGCTGCTCGACCGCGACCTCGTCGCGAGCACCGTCGCGCTGCACCACGGCGGTCATGCGGCCGGCCACGGGTTCGCCGAGCTCGTGCGACATCGAGGCGAACCTACCCGCGCGGCCCGACATGTCCAACGCAGGGCGCTCGGCACGCGCGTGCTGCACCGCGGACCTCTATGCGGGGCGAGGCGCCGACGGCCTACACGACGACGCGTAGCCGCTCGCCGGCCGCCTCGACGACGTCGCCCGCCCGCAGCTGGCGCCCGCGCCGCATCTCGGCCTCGCCGTTGACGCGCACCGCGCCCTCCTGCACGAGCTCGCGCGCCTCGCCGCCGGTGGCGGCGAGGCCCGTCAGCTTGAGCAGCTGGCCGAGGCGGATCGTCTCGCCGCTGATCTGCACGTCGCGTGGCCGGCCGGCGCTCATGGCTGTGCCGCGGCACGCCCCAGCCGCGCCAGCCCCTCCGCGATCTCCGCTGGGCGGTGGGTCGTGAACGACAGCCGCAGCGTGCGCTCGTCGGGCTCCTGCGCGAAGAACGGAAGGCACGGCACGAAGGCGACGTCGTACTCGAGCGCGCTGCGCAGCAGCGCCTCTGCGTCCCAGCCCGGCGGCAGCCGCGCCCGGACGAACATGCCGCCGTCGGGGCGGTTGAACGCCGAGCCCGCCGGCAGCGCCGCGGCGAGCCCGTCGAGCAGCGCGTCGCGCCGGCGGCGGTACTCCGCCCGCAGGCCGTCGATGTGCGTGTCGAGGTCGCCGTCCTGCAGCGAGGCGCGCGCCGCCAGCTGATCGACCGTCGAGCTGTGCAGGTCCGCCGCCTGCTTTGCGATGACCAGCGGGCGCAGGATCGGCTCGGGCGCGCGCAGCCAGCCGATCCGCATCCCCGGCGCAAGCACCTTCGACAGCGAGGAGATCGTGATGGTGCGATCCGCGGCGCCCGGCTGGGCGCCGATCGGAGCCAGTGGCTCGCCGTCGTAGCGCAGCTCGGCGTAGGGATCATCCTCGACGATCCACAGGCCGTGCTCGGCGGCGATCTGCGCGAGTCGCGCGCGGCGCGCGGCAGGCAGCGTGCGACCGGTCGGGTTCTGGAAGGTCGGCACGACGTAGAGGAACTTCGGCGCGTGCTCGGCGATCAGCGCGGGCAGCGCCTCGGGGTCCAGCCCTTCGGCGTCACGTGGCACCGCAACCAGCCGGGCGCCCGCGAAGCCGAAGCACTGCAGCGCGGCCAGGTAGGACGGGTTCGCGACGAGGACGGCGTCGGTGCGATCCAGCCGGACGGCGGCCACCAGTCCCAGCGCCTGCTGCGAGCCCGTCGTCACGAGCAGGTCGCCGGCCTTGCCTCGAGGATGTCGCGCACTGGGGAGGAGCGCACGTCGCCCAGGCGGGTCGAGAGCGAGGGCGGCGGCGTCGGCATCGGCAGCATTCTCGCGGCTGGCGGCGCGCGGCGGTCAAGGTCGCGGCCGCGCCTGCCGATGGAGACGCTGCTACCTTGAGTGGCACGAGCGGCGCCGCCGCTCGTGAGGTTCTTGTCTCTGAGTGCGCTCCGCGCGGTTCGGGCCAGTCGAATCTCCCGAACTTTCTCGCGGTCACCTCGCAGTGGCCGCCGCTAGGAGCAACTCCATATGTCTTCGCAGTCCTTCGCCGGTCTCGGCGTGTCCAAGGTGGTGGTCGATGCGCTTCGTGCGCGCGGCATGGCCGAGCCGTTCGCCATCCAGTCGCTCGTCGTCCCCGACGTCCTCGCGGGCCACGACGTGCTCGCCAAGTCGCCCACCGGCTCAGGCAAGACGCTAGCGTTCGCGGTGCCGATGGTCGAGCGCCTGCAGGCCGCCGAGCGCCGCCCGAGCGCGCTGATCCTCGCGCCTACGCGCGAGCTCGCCCTGCAGATCGTCGACGACATGACCGCCATCGCCCAAGCCCGCGCGCTCTCGGTCGCGGCCGTCTACGGCGGCGCCGGCATCCAGCGCCAGATCCAGCAGGCGCGCCGGGCGCACATCCTCGTCGCGACCCCCGGGCGGCTGGAGGACCTCCTCCAGCGCCGCGCCGTCTCGCTCGAGCACGTCCGCATCCTCGTCCTCGACGAGGCCGACCGGATGCTCGACATGGGCTTTCGCCCGGCCGTCGACCGCATCGTCGCGTGCACGCCGGCCAGCCGCCAGACGCTGTTCTTCTCGGCCACGCTCGAGGGGGCCGCGGGCAGGATCGCCGCCGAGTACACGCGCGACGCGCACCGCCACGAGTACGTGCCGCCCGCCGATCCGACGCGCGCGGAGACCGTGCACCGGTTCGTGAAGGTCGCCCACGAGGCGAAGGTCGCGAAGCTCGTCGAAGAGCTGCGCGACGACGAGCGCGGGCTGACGATCGTCTTCGTGCGCACCAAGCGCGGCGCCGACCGCCTCGTCAAGCGCCTGCGCGACAACGCCGTCACGGCCGTCGCTATGCACGGCGACAAGACGCAGTCCCAGCGCGAGAAGGCGCTCGCGCGCTTCGAGCGCGGCGAGGTCGACACGCTCGTGGCGACCGACGTCGCGGCGCGCGGGATCGACGTGCGCGACGTGACGCACGTCATCAACTACGACATGCCCGAGGATCGCGACGGCTACGTGCACCGCGTCGGCCGCACCGGTCGCGCGGGTCGCGCCGGCGTCGGCGTGACGTTCGTGCTCGGCGACCAGGCGCACGACATGGGCAAGATCGCCGGCGACCTCGGGCTGCACGCCGAGTTCTCGGTCAGCGGGCTGCCCACGTCGACGCGGGGCGGCGGCCCGGCCGGCGCCGCGAAGCGGTCGCGCCGCCCGCAGCAGCGCCCCGGCCGGCGCGAGCGCGCGGCGGCGGCGTCCGATCCGGACTCCGGCAGAACGCTCGCGTCCGCGCGCCCGCGCCGCCGCAGCCGGTAGCGGCTGCACGGCGCGGGCGGCTGCGCCGGCTTGACGTCGCGTCCTCCTCGCCGCTGTCGACCACCAGGCAGGGCTCGTCGCCGCGCACCTCCGCGTCGTGCCCCGGCGCGATCGAAAACACGTCGCGGACCCGATGTCATCCTCTCCCGCCGTGGTGGAGGAAGACGCGCATGCGCCCGTCCGCCGGCCACGACCGAGCTCGGTCCACGCGGGCAGCCTGCGCCCGGGTAGGGTCCCGGCCGATGGCCGTCGCACCCGTCTCCGCGCTGTTCGAGCCCGCCGGCGAAGCGCGGTTTCGCGCCGCGCCGTCGACGCGCGGGCCGTGGGACGCGTCGATGATGCACGGCGGGGCGCCCTCGGGGCTGATCGCGCACGCGATCGAGCAGCTGCATCCGGGCGCCGACCTCGCGGTCGCGCGGCTGACGATCGAGTTCCTCGGCGGCGTCCCCGTCGGGGAGGTGTCCGTGCGGACGTCGCTCGTCAAGCCGGGCCGGCGCTTTCAGGTCGTCGACGCGACGCTCGCCGCCGGCGGACGCCCGGCCTGCCTGGCGCGCGCCGTGCGGCTGCGACAGGCCGACGTGCCGGGCGCGGCGGCCGCTCCCGCGGCGGCTGTCT
>DATMJM010000559.1:0-4230 GCA_035553935.1 Solirubrobacteraceae bacterium | reverse complement strand
ACCTGCGCCGGCCCGAGGAGGCCGCCGGCACGCACGAACAGGTCCAGAGCTGCATCGGCAAGGTGCGGCGCGAGGGCGTGCACGACGTGCTCGTCCAAGGCGACGTATCCAAGGAGGAGGACGTCGTGCGGATGGTCGCCGAGGCGATCGACGGCCTCGGCGGGATCGACGTCCTCGTCAACAACGCCGGCATCCAGATCTCGCGTCCGAGCCACGAGCTCTCCGGCGCCGACCTCGACAAGGTCCTGGACGTCAACCTGCGCGGCGCGTTCATGTGCGCGCGCCAGACGATCAGGCACCTGCTCGCCGAGGACAAGCCGGGCGCGATCGTCAACGTCTCGAGCGTCCACCAGCTCATCCCGAAGCCCAGCTACCTCGGCTACTCGATCAGCAAGGGAGGGATGCAGAACCTGACCCGCACGCTCGCGCTCGAGTACGCCGGTCGCGGGATCCGCGTCAACGGCGTCGGCCCGGGGGCGACGGTCACGCCGATCAACCGCGCCTGGATCGACGATCCCGTCAAGCGCCGCCAGGTGGAGGAGCACATCCCGATGAAGCGCGCAGGCGAGGCCGACGAGATGGCCGGCGTCACGTGCTTCCTCGCCAGCGACGACGCCGCGTACATCACCGGCCAGACGCTGTTCGTCGACGGCGGCCTGACGCTGTACCCGAGCTTCCTTACGCCCTGGTCGTCGGAGTGATGGGCGCCGAACCGGCATCGACCGCGCCCGCCGCCGAGCGCTGGTGGCCGTCGCCGTTCGGCGCCGCCGACGAGATCGGCATGCTCAACCACGTCACCGCGGCGAAGCGCCGCGAGGCGCTGGCGACGGTCTCCGAGGGACAGCTGTTCGACCTCGGCCGCGTGCTCGACGAGCGCGTGCCGGTCTTCCCCGGGCGCTACTTCCGCCAGACGCTCGTGACGACCGCGCACCACGCCAACGCCGGCGGTGGCCTCGGCCGCAACAACGTCAACTGGGTCACCGAGCAGGTCGCCGGCACGATGCAGCTCGGCACGCACCTCGACGCGCTCAGCCACCTGCAGATCGGCGAGCGCGGCTACAACGGCTGGTCGATCCGCGAGCTCGCCGACACGCACGGGGTCAGGCGGCTCGGGGTCGAGACCGTCCCGCAGGTCGTGACCCGCGGCTGGCTCGTCGACGCCGCCGCCGCACGCGGTGTGCGGCGGCTCGAGATCGGCGACGTGATCGAGGTCGGCGACCTCGCCGGCGCCGACCCGTCGCCCGGCGACGCGGTGCTCTTCCACACCGGCTGGGGAGCGCACTGGCGCGAGCCCGAGCTGTACCTGTCCGGTGAGCCGGGCCCGGGCATGGCCGTCGCCGCGTGGCTCGCCGAGCGCGGCGTCGCGCTGACGGGCTGCGACACGTGGAGCTTCGGGCCGGTTCCGCCCGAGGACTCCGAGCGGCCGTTCGACGTGCCGCAGACGCTCAACGTGCGCCACGGCGTCTTCATCGTCGAGAACCTCGACACGAGCGAGCTCGCGGCCGCCGGCGTGCGCGAGTTCGCGCTCATCCTCACGCACCCCAGGCTGCGCGGCGCGACCGGCGCCTGGACCGCCCCGATCGCCCTCGTCTGACTGGAGGACCGCGATGGACCACTACGACCTGATCATCATCGGCACCGGCGCCGGAGGCGGCACGCTCGCGCACAGGTTGGCGCCGTCCGGCAAGCGGATCCTGCTGCTCGAACGCGGCGGCTACCTGCCGCGCGAGCCCGCCAACTGGGACTCGAAGGAGATCTTCCTCAAGGAGCGCTATCTCGCCGCGACCGAGCGCTGGGTCGACAAGGACGGTCAGGAGTTCCTCCCCCACCAGCAGTACTTCGTCGGCGGCAACACGAAGTTCTACGGCGCGATCCTGTTTCGACTGCGCGAGCGCGACTTCGGCGAGGTTCGCCACTACGGTGGCGTCTCGCCGGCGTGGCCGTTGTCGTACCAGGACTTCGAGCCGTACTACGCCGAGGCCGAGCGCCTGTACCTCGTACACGGCCTGGCGGGGGAGGACCCGACCGAGCCGCCGCGCTCGTCCGCGTTCCCGCATCCGCCGGTCTCGCACGAGCCGCGCATCCAGCAGCTGCACGACGACTTCGAGCGCACCGGTCATCACCCGTTCCACCTGCCGGTCGGCGTCGACCTCGACGAGTCCAACCCGGAGAAGGGCCGCTGCGTGCGCTGCGACCGCTTCGACGGCTTTCCGTGCCTGACCGACGGCAAGGCCGACGCGCACGTGCTCTGCGTGCGCCCGGCGCTGCGGCACCCGAACGTGACGCTGCGGACCCACTCGACGGTCGAGCGGCTCGAGACGGACGCGGCCGGCAGGAGCGTCGCGCGCGTCGTGGTCGCCGGCCGCAGTCCCGGCGAGAAGGAGGTCTACGGCGCGGACGTCGTCGTCGTCGCCTGCGGCGCCGCGAACTCGGCCGCGCTGCTGCTGCGCTCGGCGTCCGACCGCCACCCCAACGGCCTCGCGAACGGCTCCGACCAGGTGGGGCGCAACTACATGGCGCACATCAACTCGGGCGTGATCGCGATCTCGCAGGCGCCGAACGAGACGAAGTTCCAGAAGACGCTCGGGATCAACGACTACTACTGGGGAAGCGCGGACGCGCAGCTTCCGCTCGGGCACATCCAGATGCTCGGCAAGTCCGACCGCAACATCCTGCGCGGCGGGGCGCCCTGGTTCGCGCCGGGCTTCGCGCTCGACTACGTGGCTCGGCACGCGATCGACTTCTGGATCACGACGGAGGACCTGCCGCACGTCGACAACCGGGTCACGGTCGACCGCCAGGGGCGCATCCGCCTCGCCAAGACGTACCGCAACCTCGAGCCGCACAAGCGGCTGCTGCGCAAGCTCAAGGAGCTGATGGGCCCGCTCGGCTGCCACGACACCGCGATCCCGGCCTGGTCGATCCTCGACAAGCGGATCCCGTTGGCGGGGGTCGCCCATCAGTGCGGCACCGTGCGGTTCGGCACCGATCCGGCGCGGTCGGTGCTCGACGTCAACTGCAGGGCGCACGAGCTCGACAACCTCTACGTCGTCGACACGAGCTTCTTCCCCTCGTCGAGCGCCGTGAACCCGGCGCTCACCGCGATGGCGAACGCGCTGCGCGTCGGCGACCACCTGCTCGAGCGCCTCGACGCGCACGCCGGCACCGCGTCGCCGGTCGCGGAGGAGCCGTCGCAGCCGGCAGCGGCACGGCCTCAGGAGGTGCTGTCATGAAGACGCTCGACCGCGTTGCCACCGGCGTCGGCACAGGGCTCCTCGCCGGCTTCGCCGGCACGGCCGCGATGACCGTCTCGAGCACGCTCGAGGCGCGGCTGCGCGGGCGCGCGGCCTCCAGCGCCCCCGCCCGCGCCACGGCGAGGATGCTCGGCATCGCATCGTTTCACGACGACATCGCCCGAGCACGCTTCAACGACCTCTCGCACTGGGGCTACGGCATCGGCTGGGGCATCGTCCGCGGCCTGCTCGGCGCTACGGGGATGACGCCGGCGAAGGCCACCGCCGCGCACGGCGGCGCGATCTACGGCATAGCGCAGGTGACGCTCCCCGCGCTCGAGATCGCGCCGCCCGCCGTCTTCTGGCCGAAGCAGGAGATCGCCATCGACGCCTTCCACCACGTCGTCTATGCCGTCGCGACGGGGCTGGCGCACGAGCTGATCAGCAACGGGAGCCGTTGACGCATCCGCGATCGGGCACGATGCGCGTGCCCGCGCCGCCGCCCCGAACAGCAACCGCTACAGGGCTGCAAGGCCGCGTGTCCCGGTCGGCCGAACCTAAGCCCGCCGGCTATGGCGTGCGAACGCCTCGAGGGGCGCGCTGTGCCTGAGCGCGTTCCGCGAGCTGCGACAGAGCCGCCGGCGTGGACGTGCCGGACGCCGTTGAGGCTCGCGCCGGGCGATCTCGTGTAACCGCGGGCGAGCAGGCGCGACAGACCTGCATGGTCTGGCCCACCGTCACCGAGGTGCCGCTGCGGCTCGTCGCCGTCGAGCCCGACGACTTCGCCGGCTGGACGCCGAGCGGTGGCGAGCGCCGCGTGGGCCTCCCTGTGCCGCAGGCGGCGCCACCCCCTTCCGGCGCCACCGTCAGCGGCGGCTGACCCTCGCGATGACGAGAGGCCCGCAGGCAGCGGGCCTCTCGTCACGTGCCCGACGGCCCGCTCGCGTCCGCCTGTAACGCGGCACGCCCCCGAGGCGACGAAGCGCTCATGCCGATC
>DATMJM010000558.1:0-3294 GCA_035553935.1 Solirubrobacteraceae bacterium | reverse complement strand
GTGCCGCATCGGCCGGCCGTCGCGCAGCTCGCGCACGACCGCCTCGACGAGCCCGTCGCCCTCCAGCCGCCGCCCGTCGGTGACGGCCGCGACGATCCCGCGCTTGCGCTGGATCAAGGCGGCCATCGTCTCGTCGATCGTGCCGGCGGCCAGCAGGTACCAGGCGGTCACCGCGTCGTGCTGGCCGATGCGGTGGCAGCGGTCCTCGGCCTGGTCGTGCATCGCCGGTGTCCACTCGAGCTCCAGGAACGCGACGTTCGAGGCGCGCGTCAGCGTGATCCCCTGGCCGGCGACGCGCGTCGCGCCGACGAGCAGCTGCGGCCCGTCGACGGACTGGAACCCGCGTACCGCCGCCTCGCGCGCCGCCGCCGAGTCGCGCCCGAGCAGGTGCGCGGCATCGGGGAAGCGAGCCAGCAGCGCCTCCTGGACCTCGACGTGGCGCGCGAACACGACCAGCGGCTCGCCCGACTCGAGGAAGTCGTGGATCCACGTGAGCGCCGCCGCGAGCTTGCCGCGCGCCGCCAGCCGCTGCAGCGTGCCCAGCTGGGCGAGCCGCTCGGCGCGCAGGGTAGAGGCGATCTTCGCGTTGAGCTCGGAGAGATCCAGCGGCTGCGAGCGCAGCCAGGCGATCACGTCCTCCTCGGCGAGCCGGTACTCGGCGGTGTTGGACAGCGCGACCGGCACGACGACCTGGCGCTTGGCGGGCAGCTGCGGCAGCACCTCGGACTTCAGCCGCCGTACAAAGCAGCGCCGGCGCAGGTGCCAGTGCAGCCGCTCCTCCGAAGCGTCGCCGCGGAAGCGGCGCGCGAACTGCGCGCCGGAGCCGAAGTCGTCCAGCCGGCCGATGACCCTCAGCTGGGCGACGAGCTCCTCGGCGTGGTTCATCACCGGCGTCCCGCTCAGCGCGAGGCGCAGGCCGTCGTCGCGCACGGACGCCGCCAGCCGCCGCACCGCCTGCGTGCGCCTGGCCTGCGGGTTCTTGACGTAGTGCGACTCGTCGACCACGAGCGCGCGCGGCGCGCGCCGGCTCAGCGCCTCGCGGTGCGCCGCGACGATCTCGTAGTTGAGGATCGTGACGTCGGCGCTCGGCGCCGCGCCGCCGCGGCCTTCCACGACGGCCACGCTGCGGTGCGGCAGCCAGCGCTCGGTCTCGCGCTGCCAGTTGAGCTTCAGCGACGCCGGGCACACGACGACCGCCGGAAACGCGCCGTCCGCCTCGAGCGTCGCGAGCGCCTCGACGGTCTTGCCGAGTCCCTGCTCGTCGGCGAGAAAGCAGCGCCGCGCATCCAGCGCGTAGCGCACGGCCGCCCACTGAAACGGCGCCAGCTCGCCGCCGAGCGCGGCCGCGACCGCGTCGATCGGCTCGCCGCTGACGGCCCGCGAGCGCCTGATCTCAGCGGCCGCCGCCGCGTGTTCGGCGCGCAGGCCGCCGAGCACCTCGCCGCCGGGGCCGTCGACTGCGACACCGAATGCGGCGAGGAACGCATCGAGCGGCTCGACGATCCACGGGTCGATCGGCAGCGTGCGGCTGCGGTCGTCAGCGCCGGGCAGCTTCGCGAAGGCCTTGCCCGCGTCGACATCCCACAGCACGTCGAGGCGCAGCCGCTCGCCGTCGAACGTGCGGGCCGCCGTGAGGCGGGCGGGCGGCGGTGGACCGACGCCCGACAGCAGCGCCTCGACGCAGCGCCGCGCGCCCGCCTCGAGGCGGACGGCGTCCTGCTCGGCCAGCGCCTCGGCGCCGGCGCGCGTGAGCGGGGCCAGCACGACGCCGTCGTCGCGCTCGATCGAGCCGGCGAGCAGCTCCTGCGGCGGCGAGCCGGCGCGCGTGCCGAGCGTCCACCAGCCGCGGCCGTCGAAGCGCACGGCGCCGGCGGTGCCGACCCAGCGGCGCTCGATCGCCGCCAGCCACGCCAGCACCTCGTCGGACGCCGACAGCTCGGGGAAGCGCTCGATGACGTCGGCGACGTGCACCCCGACCCAGTCGTCGGCGGGCGCCCACCACTCGCGCCGGTCCCAGTCAAAGCGCCGGCCGGGGATGCCGCGCACCACGTGGACGATGCGCGCGTCGTACGGGAACGCGAGCACGACGATCTGCTCGTCGCCACGGCCGTGCAGCTCGACGTTGTGGCGGGGCGGGGCGAGCTCCATCGGCCCCTCCACGCTATCTAGCGCACCAGCTCGAACCAGATCTCGCGGCTGCCCGGTCCCTGCACGCCCCACGAGTCCGCCATGCGGTCGACGATCCGTAGCCCCATTCCGCCCAGCGACGGCGTCTCGCGCGAGTGCAGCAGCGCGTTCGCGGAGATCTCGGGCGCGTCGCCCGCGACCCCGACCCGCACGCGCGCGGGCGCGATCGTCACCGAGAGGCACAGGACGCGGTCCGGGCGCGGCTCGACGTCGGCGACGAACACCGCGATGAGCTCGGACGCCAGCAGCAGCACCTTGTAGCCGATCTCGCCGCCGAGCCCGGGCGTCGCCGCGAGCTCCCGGCGCGCGATGCCCGCTGCCGCGGCGGTGGCGGGCAGCTCGATGACCCGCTCGGACGTGGACGCGCCGGCCGGCATGACAGCGTTTTGTACCCGATCTCGCCGATCCCGTCTGGTCTGCCCCGAGCGTCCGCCGGCTCGGCGCCGACCCGGCGCCGAGCCCGCAGCGACGAAAGTCAAGTACCGCGTCGCGCGGCCGACAACCACCGGGATGTCCGCGCGGGCGAAGCACCACGACGTGACCTCCTCGAGCCGTGAACGGCCGGGCCGCCTGCTCGGCGACGTGATCGTCGAGCTCGGCTTCTGCGACCGCGAGACGGTCGAGCACGCCGTCAGCGAGGCGCGCGCGTCCGGGCGCCCGATGGGGCAGCTGCTGCTCGAGCGCCACAGCCTGCGCTCCCACCAGCTCGGCATCTCGGTCGCCAAGCGCTTCGGGCTGGACTTCCTCGACCTCAAGGTGGTCGAGCCCGACCTCGCCGCGCTGAGCCTGCTTCCCGAGGCGGCGATGCACCGCCTCGACGCGGTGCCGATCAGCTTCCGCGAGGACGGCGCGCTGATCGTCGCGATGGTCGACCCGCGCAACCTGCTCGCGACGGACGACATCGCGATGCTCACCAACCGCAACGTCGTCCCGGTCGTGGTCACGCGCGAGGACCTCGACGTCCTGCTCACGCACGGCGAGCGGCTCGGCGAGCTGGCGAACGAGGCAGATGCCGAGGCCGAGGAGGAGGCGGCGCGCGAGGCGGCGCTCGAGCAGGATGCCGATGACGGGCCGACGGCCAAGCTCGTGCGCTCGATCATCTCCGAG
>DATMJM010000557.1:0-2898 GCA_035553935.1 Solirubrobacteraceae bacterium | reverse complement strand
CCGGGCGCGCGCTGCCGGCGCGCGGGCGCGCGCTCGTGATCGCGATGGCGGGTGCCGGCGCGGCAGGTGAGCTGTGGGCCGCGGGCGAGCTCGCCGCGGGCGAGTCGCCTGCGCCCGACGGCGTCGCCTAGCGCGTCTCAGTTCGCCTGGCCGACCGGCCGGATGAGGATCTCGTTGACGTCGACGTGGGGCGGCTGCGCGACGGCGTACAGCACGGCGCGGGCGATGTCGTCGGGCTCGAGCGCGTCGGAGACCGGGTTGTCGAAGAACGGCGTGTCCACCATTCCGGGCTCGATCGACGTGACGCGCACCCCGGTCTCGTTGAGATCCAGGCGCGCCGACTCGGCCATCGCCGTGACCGCGTGCTTCGTGGCGCTGTAGAGCGAGCCCTGCAGCGCGCGGCGGCCCGCAACCGAGCTCGTCAGCAGCAGGTGTCCCCTGGACTCCTTCAGCGCCGGGATCGTGGCCCGAATCGTGAACGCGCAGCCCAGGACGTTCGTGAGCACCATGTCGCGCCAGTGCTCGGGGCTCTCCTTCAGAAAGCCGCGCGCCGCGCCGAACCCGGCGTTCGCGAACGCGACGTCGAGCCGGCCGAAGCCGTCGAGCGCGGCCTGCACCATCGCCTCCTGCTGGGCGAAGTCGGTGACGTCGCAGGTCACGGCGATCGCGCGCTCGTCGCCGCCGAGCTCGGCGGCGAGCGCCTCGAGCCTGCCGGTCGAGCGCGCCGCGAGCACGACGCGGTGGCCTGCCTGCGCGGCGTGGCGCGCGGTCGCCGCGCCGATCCCGCTCGAGGCGCCGGTGATGAGGAAGACGGGATCGTCGGCCATGTGATGCTCCTTGTCGATGCGGACTGCCGGGGGAAGCTAGCGCCCGTAGCTCCTACCCCGAGACGCGCCGTGCGCCCGCGGCATCGGGCTGCGGCGGGGGCGCCGGGTGCTCCGCGAGCCAGGCCTTCGCCGCCGCCGTCGCCTCGCGCGCGATCTGCGCGACGGGGGTCCCGGGCGCGGGCGGTGCGATCACGCCGAGCTCGACGAGCTGCGTCACCATCGACTTCAGCGGCGAGTGCGCCTGGCACCACGGCTCGGGCAACGGGTCGCCCGGCTTGGCCTGCGCGACCCACTCGACGAGCAGCCGGTCGCTGAGCCTGACGGGATCGGACGCGCCCGCGAACTTCGGCATGCGTTGATCATGCCACTACGTTGGTGGCGACATGCTCTACGACAAGGCGCGCATCTGGATTCAGGCCGGCGGCGGCGGCGACGGCTGCCTGAGCTTCCGACGCGAGGCCCATGTACCGCACGGCGGCCCGGACGGCGGCGACGGCGGGCACGGCGGCGACGTCGTCCTGGTCTGCGACGACTCGCTGCGCGACCTGCAGCCCTTCAAGCGCCGAGCGCACTACAAGGCCCGGCGCGCCGCGCACGGCACGGGCTCGCTGCGCCACGGCGCCGACGGGCCGCCGCTCGAGATCCGGGTGCCACCGGGCACGCACGTCACGTCGTGGGACCGCAGCACGCACGACCTGCTCGTGCCCGGTCAGCGCGTCGTCGTCGCGCGCGGGGGCGCGGGCGGGCGCGGCAACAAGCGCTTCGCGACGTCCACGCGCCAGGCGCCGCGGATCGCGGAGAAGGGCCTGCCGGGCGAGGAGGGCTGGATCGACCTGCGCCTGAAGCTGCTCGCGGACGTCGGCCTCGTCGGGCTGCCCAACGCGGGCAAGTCGTCGCTGCTGGCGCGGATGACGCGCGCGGCGCCGAAGATCGCCGCGTACCCCTTCACGACGCTCGAGCCGGTCCTCGGCACGTTCGAGGGCGCCGAGCGCCAGCTCGTCATCGCCGACATCCCGGGGCTCATCGAGGGCGCGAGCGAGGGAGCCGGCCTCGGGCACGACTTCCTCGCCCACGTCGAGCGCACCCGCCTGCTCGTCCACGTCCTCGACCTCGCGCCGGTTGACGGCTCGGACCCGGTCGCCAACCACGCGACGATCGAGGCCGAGCTGCGCGCCCACGACCGCCGGCTGGCGTCGCTGCCGCGCGTCCTCGCGCTGTCGAAGGCCGACCTCGTGCCTGCGGAGGAAGCCGAGCGGGCGGCGCGCGAGTGGCGCGAGCGGCTGGGCGAGGACGTGTCGGTGCTCGTCACGTCGGCGGCGACCGGGCAAGGGCTGGACGCGCTCGGCGTCGAGCTGGGGCGGCGGGTGCCGCTGTCGGATCGCGCCCAGGCCGCGGCCCGCGGCCTGCCGGCGGACGTCCCGGCCGCCGAGCACCGCGTCTTCCGGCCGGGGGCGGGGCGCGGGTTCAGCGTGCGGCGCACCGACGACGGCGTCTTCCGCGTCGAGGGCGAGGGGGTGCAGCGGCTGCTGCTGCGCCACGACCTCGACAACGACGAGGCGCTCGCGCACGTGGAGGACCGGCTGCGCCGGATGGGCGTCATCGGCGCGCTGGAGGCGCAGGGCTTCGAGCCGGGCGACGACGTCGAGATCGCCGGCGTGCTCTTCGAGCTGCACCCCGGCTGATCGAACGCGGCAGGGCGCAACCTTCGGCGGCCCCGCCGTGTTGTCGCCCAAAGCGCGGGCAACCAACCAGGGGAGGCATCCGTGCGGCGACGCAGCAGCCAGGAGCAGACGGGCGACGAGGCAGCGGGCGGCACGACCGACTACCGTTCCGCGCCGATGAGGATCAGAACATTCGCGCTTGCGGCGCTGCTGCTGCTGACGATCGGCGCCGGTTCGGCGCAGGCGTCGCCGGAGCAGGCGTCGATCATGATGGATGACGACCTGCTCGTCCACCGCTCCGACGCCACGCGTGCGCGTGCCCTCGTGGCGATGAAGTCGCTCGGGGTCGAGGTCGTGCGGGTGACCGTGCTCTGGAAGACCGTCGCCGAGGGCGCCAAGCTGACCAACCA
>DATMJM010000556.1:0-2221 GCA_035553935.1 Solirubrobacteraceae bacterium | reverse complement strand
GCGGTGGCGCTGTCGGCAGGGGGGCCCGCTCGAAGCCGCGTGAGCGAGGCGCCGTGCGCCGGCGCTCGCGCTGTCGCGCCGTGTCGTTGGTGCGCTGGCCCGGCTGCGCGCGCGGCGGCGGCACCTCGATCGGTGCAACCGGCGGCGGCGACGAGGAGCTGAACACGCTCGTGGCCGCGAAGAAGGCGGCGGCCCCCAGGAGAACCGCGCCGAGCGCGACGAGAGCGGTCCTGATGCTCACGCCTACCACCCTCGCACGCGCGGTCGCGATGAACATGAAAACGCCATGAGACGACTCTCATCTTCGCCTCACCGACATGACCACCACCCTCGAAATCCTGCTGTACAGGCAACGATCAAGACCGAGGTTCGCATGTCGTTCTCGGCCACCTACCCCGCAGTTCGCACGAAGATCGCCAACTCCAACCCCGTCCGGCGCCGCCGCCGGGTCCGCAGGCGCGCGCCCGAGCAACAGCCGAGCAACGCCGGGCCTGCTCTGAGATCAGGCCGTGGCCCGCCCTCCGCCTCCCGCGAAAGCGCGCTCGCAAGCCGCCACATGACCGCCATCCGCCAGCGCATCCGCGCGCCCTGCCCATACCCGTCGCTTCGCCCAAATCGTCAAGCATGGGCGCGCGAGAAGCGCCGCCGCAGCGGCTCGCTGAGCGCGGTCGCCGAGGAGAGCCTCGCCAACGCCGCGCTGGTGCAGAGCCTCAACCGCCAGGGAGCGGAGGTCGCGCGCTGTCCGCCCCCCAGAGCGAGCGGATCGTCGAGGCCGCGCTCGCGCCGACCCGGATCAAGTCGCTGTTCGCGCCGATCGTCGACCTCATCGAGCTGCTCGGCGCGCTGATCGTCATCGGCCTCGGGACTTGGGCGCTGACGCGCGGTGACCTGACACTCGGCGGCCGGCTCGTCTTCCTGATCTACCTGATCGCGCTCTGGCGTGCGAGTACGTAGGCGCGCCTCAGCCGCCGCCACCTCGTGCGCGGCTATGAGAGCACAGCCAGGCGCTGCCGGCGATCGTCACGGAGACGTCTGCGGCGAACCGTCGCGCACCTCGTCGAGCGACGCGCGCGTCGCCTCAGCGCCATCGAATCGGCCGGCTCGGCGTGCACCTCTGCTCGGTGATCAGCTACCCGCACGGACAGGGCATCCTGCGTCCCCTCAAGCCCTCCAACGTCCTCGCCGAGGCCGGCGCGCGAAGATCATCGACTTCACGCTCACCGTCCCACCGGGCCGGATGCGACCGCAAATCGGCACGTGGTGCTACATGGCGGCCCGCGCGGCGCGAGGTCGACGCGCCGCTGATGCGTTGGGGAGTCGCCGGCGTCCTCTACGAGGCCGGGACCGGGGTGGCGCCGTTCGGCGACGAGGACGACGATTTTCCGTCGCTGGAGCGGCCTGCCCACCCGGTCGCGCGCGACCGCCGCCTGCCGGCGGCGCGTCGCGGGCGCGGTTTCTCAGCGCGCCCGCATTCCGCGCCGCGATAGCACGAGCTTGCGGGGAAGCACCTCGACGAGGGGCTCGAGTCGCTCGACCACCTCGGCCGCGCTCGGCCGCGCGGCTGGCTCGGGATCGAGCATCTGAGTGAGCAGTTTCGCCAGCGGGCGCGATACGTGCTCGGGGACCGGCGCCGGCGGCGTGGCGAGCTGCGGGAATCGCACGTCCGGATCGCGCGCGTCGCGGGCGTCGTCGTGGCGGGGGAACGGGCGCTGCGCCGTCAGGGCGTGGAACAGGGTCGCCCCGAGGCCGAAGATGTCCGTGGCCGGGGAGACGGCGCCCGGGAAGCGATCGGGTGCGCACTGCTCGGGCGCCATGTAGGCGTCGGTGCCCGTCGGGCCCGACAGGCTCGCGGCCCGCTCGACCGGTCGTGCCAGGCTGAGGTCGATCAGGCGCGGCGGGATGCCCATGATCACGTTGTCGGGCTTGACGTCGAGATGCACCCAGCCGCTATGTGCCAAAAAGTGCAGGGCCGCCGCCAGGTGCAGCGCGAGCGGCAGCGCCTGCTCGGCGGGAAGCGGGCCGCCGCGCCGGATGAGCGAGCGCAGCGTGCGGCCCTCCAGGTGCTCGAGCAGCAGATGCGGCCGCGGCCCGTCGAGCTCGACGTCGAAGCTGCGCACGAGGGCGGGATGCGCGAGCGCCTGCAGCGCCCGCGCCTCGTGCCGCAGCGACCGCAGCGCGGCCTCGTCGCATGCATGGACCGGACGCAGAACCTTGGCTACCG
>DATMJM010000555.1:0-2167 GCA_035553935.1 Solirubrobacteraceae bacterium | reverse complement strand
CCGCGGCGCCGCCGAGCGTGACGGACGTGTTCGTGTGAATGAGCGACGCGCGCCGGGCACGTGCGAGCCGCGCGAGCGCGCCGGCGTCGCGCGCGAGAGCGCCGCCGGTCGCCACCAGCCCGGTCGCCGACATCGCCGCGCGCCGCAGCACCGCAAGTGGGCGCACGAGCACCTCGACGCCTGCCGCGTGGAGGTCGCGCCGCAGCTCGCCCTCCATCGCGAGCACGACGAGCGGCCGGTAGCGCGCCGGGTCGAGGCCCGTCGCGAGCAGCGCGAGCTGGCGGTCGGCGCCGTAGCGCCCCGCCGACGAATGCAGGTACAGGACGGTGCGCGGCGAGGGCAGCGCGCTACAGCTCCACGGCCAGCGCCTCGGCCGGCGCCTGCGGCACGCGGTCGGGGTGCAGGATGTGCGCCAGCAGCTCGAGGCCGTCGGCGAGCCGCGGGCCGGGCCGCGAGAAGTACGCCGACGCGTTGACGGCGACGATCTGGTCGGCGCCGAGCTCGCGCAGCCGGTCGGCGAACTCCTCGGCCTCGACGAGCGCCCGGGCCGCGTCATAGCCGCACGGCATGACGACGACGACCTCCGGCTGCGCCGCGGCGACCTCCTCCCACGTCGCCTGGCGCGACGGCTCACCGGGAAAGCCGAGCACGTCCTCGCCGCCGGCCATCTCGATGAGCTGCGGCGTCCAGTGTCCCGCGACGAAGACCGGGTCCAGCCACTCCAGCGCGGCGACGCGCGGCCGCGGTGCGCCGCGCACGGCCAGGCGTACGATGTCCGCGCGCCGGGCGGTCCGCGCGATGAGGTCGAGCGCCGCGTCCTTCGCGTCGGTCGCCCGGGCGATCGTGCGCACGTCGCCGATGGTCTCGCCGTAGGTCGTCGGATCCAGCGAGATGACGCGCGGGGGACCGGGCAGCTTCGCGGCGAGCCCGCGCACCTCGTCGACGGAGACCGCGCAGACGTGGCACAGCGCCTGCGTGACGATGAGATCGGGCTCGAGCTCGCGCACGAGCTCGTCGTCGAGCTCGTAGATCGACTCGCCCGCCTCGGTGCGGGCGCGCACGGCGGCGTCGACCTCGCCCGGCGGCAGCCCCCCCTGGAGCACGTCGCGCGTGACCTGGGGGAGGTCCTGCGCCTCGTCGGGGTAGTCGCATTCGTGCGTGACGCCGACGACCTGATCGCCGAGGCCGAGCGCGAACAGCAGCTCGGTAGCGTGTGGCACGAGGCTCACGATCCGCATGGGTAAGGAGAGCGTATGGCACGACTGGGCGATTCAGAGGTCGATGAGCGGCTGGCGGACATGGAGTGGCGACGGGACGGCGACGCGATCGTGCGCGACGTCGAACGCGACGGCTTTCGCTCGGCGATGGCGCTCGCCAACGCCGTCGCCGGCGCCGCGAACGAGGCCAACCACCATCCCGACATCCTCGTGCACGGCTACAAGCACGTCCGCCTCACGCTGTCGACGCACTCCGAGGGCGGGATCACCGAGAACGACTTCGCGCTGGCGCGGACGATCGACGGCCTGATCGCGGACGCCGGCTGAGGCCTCGGGTCAGACGCTGAGGTCGGCGTCGTCCTTCTCGCTGGCGCCGATCGCCTGGCCGGTTCGCGTCAGCGTCACGAACAGCAGCCCGCCGACCATGTTGCCGGCGGCGGCGAGCGCGAAGTTCTGCGCGACGTCGCCGCCGCCGATGTCGGCGCCGAAGCGCATGCCGAAGAGCATCTCGAGGGTCACGACGATGACGTGGTTGAAGGAGCCGAGCGTCAGCAGCGCGCCGCCGATCCACGCGCAGACGATGCGCCCGCCGATCGACCCGACGCCCTCGACGAGCCACGTCATCACGGTGATGAGCGCGCCGCCGGCGACGGCGCTGCAGAACGCCGCGAGCGCGCTGTTCTCGTCGAAGCCCTCGGCGATCTTCACGAGCGTCTCGCCGGTGCCGTCGGGCAGCACGCCATGGACGCTGACGATGAGGATGAGGGCCGTGCCGCCGACGAGGTTGAAGACCGGCGACAGCAGCCACAGCTCGGCGAGCTTGCGGCGCGCGATGTCGCCCTGGCGCAGTGCCGTGACCGGCACGAGGAAGTTCTCGGTGAACAGCTCCGAGCGGCCGACGACGATGAAGACGAAGGCGATCCCGAAGGCGAGCGCGCCGACCATGTGGC
>DATMJM010000554.1:0-2562 GCA_035553935.1 Solirubrobacteraceae bacterium | reverse complement strand
CGGTGCCGTCATGCCCGGATGCCGCTGTCGAGTTGCGAGCGAACGAGGTCGGCGATGATCGCAGGAGCCTCCTCGATGCCGGTGTAGTTGGGAAACTCGTTGACATCGACGACGAGGGGGCCACCAACCGACTCGAGCACGTCGACGCCGAGCAGCTGCAGGTCGAACGCACGCCCGCACGCCAGCGCGATCTCGCGCTGTTCGTCGTCGACCTCGACCCGCTCGGCTCGCGCTCCCGCACGCGGTCGCGTGGCCAACGCGAGCGGGGACGGGCGGCGTACGCCCCAAACGCGCTCGCCGATGACGTAGATCTTCAGGTCGTAGCCGTCCGTCTCGACGAACTGCTGGCCGACGACCATGACATCTGACCACGGCACGTCGTCGAGCTCGGCCGGCGTACGCACCAGCGTGATGCCGACGGCGTTGTCGCCCGCATGCGGCTTGAGCAGCATGGGAAAGCTCCGTTGCCCGAGGAGCGCAAGGTCCGGCGGCGAGTGGGCCAGGAAGGTGGGCGGCATCGGCAGTCCGAGCTCCGCCAGACGCACGAGGGCGCGCGGCTTGTCTCGCACGGCGGCGATCGAGGCGAACGGCGTCAGCACGTCGATCCCCGAACGCGACTCCACGGCAGCCAGCAGCGACAGCGCGAAGCGGTTACGGGAGCGCGCTATCACCGCGGCACCGTCAGCCACCCCCGCCCACGGGTGTCCCAGCGTGCCCAGAGCATCGTCGGCGAGCCCGACGAGCACGTCCTCGGCGACGATCGTGCGCGTCGCCACCCCTGTCTCGGTCAGCCGAGCTGCGAGCGCGCTCGGCATGCGCTGGCGCAGATATCGACGGTCAGTGAGAACCCACAGCGTGCTCATGCGCACCTTGCTCCGCGACGGTCATGGGCTCGCGCCCAAACTACCAGCGATGCATCGGCGGCAACGGCTTCACGCGTCCCGCTCACCATGGACGCTCGGTTCACCGCCGACGTCGAGCGCGCCCCGGAGGGACCGCTGCGGCCAGATGCATCCGTCTTGCGCGACCGATCTCGAAACCTTCTTCACGACGCCTTGCGCACGCTCGCTTACAGGGGAGCATGATGTTCGCTTGCACACTCGCTCCCACTCTGGCGGCCAAGTGACCGGGATGCTTCACCACCAACCGCGCCGATATCAGCTCGAATGCGGCCGCCTTCGACTGCGTGCGCCCGACGACGATCCGTCGACGGCCTACGAGAAGATCGGCGCTGGCGCCCACGGTTTCGCCCGATGCATGGAGGCCCGCACACGACAGTGCAAGGCGAAAGCGTGAGAGCGCTCGTCATCGGCACCGGCAAGATCGGCTGCGGTTACCTGACGCCGATGCTGCGAGCATCCGGCTGGGAGGTCGTGCTCGCGGCCCGGACGGTGGCCACGACCAAACGCATCCGCCGCGCGCGCGGGTACGACATCAGGATCACCCATCCGCCGCCGAGCGTCGGCCCAAGCGCCGACGGCGTCCCGGCGAGCACCGTGCACAAGGTGACTGGCGTCGACGCGGTGACCGTCGGCTCGGCCGCATTCGCCACCGCCCTGGCGCATGCAGACCTCGTCTGCACCGCGGTCGGCGTTCGCAACGTCGCCGCGCTCGCACGGCCGCTGGCGCATGCGCTGGCGGCCTGCCCTCACCGCGTCCCTTTGGATGTCTGGGTCGTCGAGAACGACGACTGCGCCGGCGTCCTGCGCGCGGAGGTGCAGCGGTCGGTGGACGGCACCGAGCGGAGGCTCCCGCCGGTCGGCTTCGCCGGGGCGGTCGCCAGCGTAGCGGTCGGCCGCGGCAGCTGGGCCCACGCGGGCCGGCCGGAGTTCGTCGGTGACGACGTCCGCGACCTCGCCGTGGACCGCACGCGCACCCTGACACCGATTTCGGCCCTTCCGGGCGTGCACGGCACCGAGCAGTACCCGGCGCGCCTGCGCGAGAAGCTCTACGTCTTCAACGCAGGCCACGCGATCTGCGCGTACCTCGGATGGTTGCGAGGCCACGACACCGTGTCCGCCGCGATCTTCGATCCCGTGCTGCGACCGATCGTCGTCGGCTGCATGCTCGAGTCGCGCCGCGCGCTCGTACGAGCTCATCCCGAGCTCGGCGCGGAAGTCGAGGCGCCGGTGGCGCACGCCCTGTGCCGCTTCGCCGACCACGAGCTCGCCGACCCGGTCATCCGCGTGGCGCGCGACCCGATCCGCAAGCTCTCGCCGCACGACCGCCTGCTCGGTCCGGTCGAGCTCATCCGCACCGCGGTCGGCGACGTCCCCGCCTACCTGTCGCTCAGCATCGCCGGTGCGCTGCTGTATCGCCACGAGGCAGACCAGGATGCGATCGCGCTCGGGCAGCGGCTCGCCGACGAGGGCGTCATGGCGGTGCTCAACGACGTCTGCGGTCTCACCCCCGACGATCCGATGAGTGACGCCGTCGCCAGCCGCTATCGCGGCTTTATCATTGATGGGGAGCAGGCGGTCTTTCCCGCTGCGCACGGCCGCGACCTCGTCGGGCCGCGACCGGTTCGATGACGATGAGCACGCCCGAACGATCGCCCCGGAG
>DATMJM010000553.1:0-4552 GCA_035553935.1 Solirubrobacteraceae bacterium | reverse complement strand
CCTCGGCGCGCACGTCGTGGATCCCCGCCAGCAGCTCGTACGTCGAGGGATTGAGCGTCGGACCGCCGTCGAGCACTGCCACGCCGAACGACGCGAACAGCGCGCGCATGCCGTCGCCCGCGACGACCGCCAGCGCGCCGCAACGCTGCTGCGGCGCCAGCCGCGCGTCGCGCTCGGCGACCTGCAGGTGCATGTCGGCCACGTCGAGGTGCGAGACGTCGCCCGCGCCGTCGAACAGCGCGGTCGCGGCGTCGGGCGCATCGGTGTGGACGTGGACCTTCAGCGTCGCCGAGTCGCCGACGACGAGCACCGAGTCGCCGAGCGCCTCGAGCGGCTGCGTCCAGCGCCCGGGATCCAGATCGCGGCCGGTGACGGCGAAGTTCGTGCAGTAGCGGTACGTCGAGGAGCTGTGATGCGGGTGCGTGATGCGCGCGGGGGGCGCCTGGCGGGCGATCTCGGGCGCCTCGGTGCCGCGCAGGGCGGCGATGACGCCTGCGATGATCACGGTCAGGGCATGGCCGCCCGCGTCCACGACGCCGCTCTCGCGCAGGACGTCGAGCTGCTCCGGTCCGCGCCGGACGGCTTCCTCGCCCGCGCGCAGCGCGCGCTCGAGCACGTCGGCGATCAGCGCGTTCTGCACCGCCGGATCGCCCTCCGAGCCCAGCCGCGTGTCGCCCATGTGGGCGATCGCCGTGGCGACGCTCGTCGCCATCTCGCGCATGACGGTGAGGATCGTCCCCTCGGCCGGGGCGCGCACCGAGCCGTAGGCGCGCTGCGCCGCACGCGCCATCGCCGCGCCGATCAGGACGGGGTCGACGAGCTCGCCGGGCCGGCTGACGAGCTCCTCGGCGGCTCCGCGGATGAGCTGGGACAGGATGACGCCGCTGTTGCCGCGCGCCCCCAGCAGCGCCGCGCGCGCGACGGACTCGACGATCTCATCGCGGCCGATCTCGTCGATCAGGCGCTGCTCGTCGGCTGCCAGGCGGTCGACCTCGACGAGGACGGCATGCAGCGTGAGCGCCATGTTGTCGCCGGTGTCCCCGTCGGCGACCGGGAAGACGTTGAGGTCGTTGATCTCCTGCCGGCGCGACTCGAGGTGCGCGAGCGCGCCGTCGACGACGGCGCGGAAGCGGACGAGGCTGGGGTCCACCTCGCCGAACCTAGACGGCCTTGTCGACCTTCCCGGCCTTCAGGCAGCGCGTGCAGACGTAGACGCGCCGCGGCGCGGAGCCGATCAGCACCCGGACCTTCTGCAGGTTCGGGTTGAAGCGCCGCTTGGTGGCGCGCATGGAGTGGCTGCGGCTGTGGCCGAACGCCGGCTTCTTGCCGCAGCTGTGACAGACCTTGGCCATCGCGCGTGGCAGTGTAGCGGCCGGGCGCCGCCGCCCGGCGCCGGGTTGGCTCGCGGGGGTCGGCGGGTATCTTCACCGGGCACTGATGCCGCTGGCCTCGGACATCCGGCTGCCGGAGCGCTACCGCGTGACGCGCCACATCGCCAGCGGCGGGATGGCGTCGGTCTGGGAGGTCGAGGACCTCCTGCTGGGCCGGGTCGTCGCCGTCAAGCTGCTCGGCGCCCAGTACGCCGCCGATCCCGGCGCGCGCGCCCGCTTCCAGCGCGAGGCGCGCACCGCCGCGCGCGTCAGCGACCACCCGAACATCGCGACGATCTACGACATCGGCGAGCACGGCGAGGACGCCTTCATCGTCATGGAGTACTTCAGCGGCGGCACCGTCGCCGATCGCCTTCGGACGGCCGCCGACGGCGGCGGCCGGGTGCCGCGCGAAACCGCCCTGCGCTGGCTGCGCGAGGCGGCGGGCGGGCTCGATCACGCGCACGCCGCGGGCGTCGTGCACCGCGACGTCAAGCCCGCGAACCTCCTGCTCGACGCGCAGGACCGCCTCGCGGTGGGCGACTTCGGCATCGCCCGGCTGGCCGACGACACGTCGATGACGCAGACGGGCCAGGTGCTCGGCACCGCCGCCTACCTGTCGCCCGAGCAGGCGACCGGCGGGTCCGCCACGGCGGCGAGCGACCGCTACGCGTTCGCGGTCGTCGCCTACGAGCTGCTGACCGGCGGCCGGCCGTTCGCGGGCGGCCCGCCCAGCGCGCAGGTGCGCCAGCACGCCGAGGCCGATCCGGTGGCCCCGACGGAGGCCGAGCCGGGGCTGCCGGCCGAGCTCGACGACGTGTTCGCGCGCGCCCTGGCGAAGGAGCCGGGGGCGCGGCCGGCGACGGCCGCCGGGCTCGTCGGCGGCATCGAGCGCGCGCTGCGGCCGGTCGAGCAGACCGAACGCACGCAGGCCCTCACGCCGGTCGTCCCGCTCGGCGCGGCGGCCGCCCAGCGCGCGGCGGCCGCCGACCCGGCGCAGGCTGCCGAGCCGGCGGAGGAGCCACCGGAGGAGCCGCCGACGCCGCCCGCGCGCGAGCGGCGCAGTCCGCCGCCGCCGGCCGCTGCGACGCCGCCGCGCCGCGCGCGCAGGATCTCGCCGCTCGTCCCGATCGGCCTTGCGGCCGCGCTCGCAGCCGTCGTCCTGGCGATCGCGCTCGGCCGCGGTGGCGAGGACCCGCAGCGCTCGGCGGCCAAGCCGACGACCGGCTCGACCGCCGCGCGCACACAGCCGACGACGTCCGCTCCGGCGCCCGCGGCCGAGGAGCAGCCCGCCGCGCCCCCGGCTCAGGCGCCGCCCGCGGAGCCCTCCGGCGAGAGTCCGGCAGCGCTCAACGACCGCGGGTTCGCGCTCAACCAGGACGGCCGGTACGCCGAAGCCGTCGCGCCGCTGCGCGCCGCGGTCGAGGGCTATCGCAAGGCCGGCAACACCGACGACATCGGCTACGCCTACGCGCTCTACAACCTCGGCGTGGCGCTGAACCGCTCGGGCGACCCGGCCGCCGCCGTCGAGGTCCTCGAGGAGCGGATGCGCTACTCCAACCAGCGCGGAACCGTGCAGCGGGAGCTGCGCGACGCGCGCTCCAAGCTCGACGGCGGCGACCGCGGCGGCGCAAAGCAGGACAAGGACAAGGACAAGCACGACGACGACTGACCCGACGCGCTGGACGGCGCCTGGCCGCGGCGCTAGCTTTGCGCGGGCGATGGGAGCACGGACGGCGACCGGCAGGACCGGGATGGTCGCGATGCTCGCGGCGCTCCTCGCTGCGCAGACCGCGCCGGCGCAGACGCCCGCCCCCGCACCGCCTCCGGACGCCGCCCCGCTGCGCGCCGTCCCGCTCGGCTCGGCGGTGCGCCTGCCGCAGCTGCGCGATGACGAGCGCTACCGCGCGACGTTCCTGCGCGAGTTCGACTCGCTCACGCCCGAGAACGAGATGAAGATGCAGTCGCTGCAGCCGCGCCGCGGGCGGTTCGACTTCGCCGCGACCGACGAGCTCGTGCGGTTCGCGCGCCGCAACGGCAAGTCGCTGCGCGGCCACACGCTCGTCTGGGGCCAGGCGCTGCCTCTGTGGCTCGTCGACCGCGGCGCGCTGGACAAGATCGGGTTGCGCCTGCCACCGATCGTCCTGCCGCGCCTGCCCAACCCGCTGGGCAAGCTCGTAGGCGAGGCGACGACGCTGCTGACCGGCTGGCGCCGCGACGAGCTCATGGCGGTCATGAAGGACCACATCCGGCGGGTCATGCGCCGCTACAGGGGCGACATCGTCGAGTGGGACGTCGTCAACGAGCCGATGGCGGAGGACGGCGGTCTCGCTGCGACCGTGTGGCGGCGGTTCATCGGGCCCGACTACGTCGAGCAGGCGCTGCGGACGGCGCGCGCCGCCGACCCGCGCGCGAAGCTCTTCGTCAACGACTTCGCGGTCGAGGGCCCGGGGCGCAAGCTCGACGGCCTCGTCCGCCTGGCGCGCGACCTCGTGGCGCGCGGCGTGCCGCTGGACGGCATCGGCCTGCAGTCCCACACCCACATCCTGGGCAGCCACGACGAGGCGACGCTGACGAGCACGATGCGCCGCTTCAGCGACCTCGGCCTCGAGGTCCAGATCACCGAGATGGACGTCGGGACGTCGCTGATCGGCGTATCGCGCGCCGAGCGCCTGCAGCGCCAGGCGCTGGCCTACGGCGCCGCCGCGCGCGCCTGCAACGCGGTCACGGCCTGCACGCGCTTCACGACCTGGGGGTTCACCGACGCGGTGTCGTGGCTGGGTGCGGGCGAGTCGGGCCTGCTGTTCGACCGCCACTACCGGCCGAAGCCGGCGTACGCCGCCGTGCGCGACGCGTTCGCGCCGCGTCAGGCGGCGGCGCGTCAGCCTCCGCGCGGGCGCTGAGGCGCCGGCCGGCGCTGCGGGTGCGGGTGCGGGTGCGGCGCCGGCCGCGGCGGATGGTCGGGGCGTCGAGCGGGGCGCGGGTAGCCGTCGGCGACACGGCCGTCGTCGCGCAGGCGCACGCGGCTGGGGTCGCCGCCGGGCAGCGGCAGCGGCAGCGCCGCGCGCGCTCCGCCGCCGGGCTCCGGCGGCGGCTGCGGCTGCGGCCCGCTCGAGGGTCCATCGTCGTCGCCGTCGCCTCCCAGCCAGCGGCGCCAGCCGGAGCGCTGCTGCTCGTCGAGC
>DATMJM010000552.1:0-3088 GCA_035553935.1 Solirubrobacteraceae bacterium | reverse complement strand
CTACGGGTTCGACAGCTTCTCCACCGGCGACTGGGGCAAAAAGCTCGGCGCAGCGTGGACTCCGGCTCAGAGGCGGGATCTGTGGGACGCGCTGAAGCCCTACAACGTCGTCGCCTTCATCACCGGACACATCCACAGCCTCCCGGAGGCGGACTGGGAGTGGCCCTTCTGGAACCCGGCTCTCTACCCGGAAGACCCGCCTCCCAAGGACTGCCAGCCGACGGCGAAGGAGCCGGTCGGGGGTGCACTCGAACGAGCCTGCATTCCCGCCTACGTCGCCGGCGCCGCGCGGTTTCACCCCTCGACCGAGGAGCAGAGGAAAACCGGGGAGCGGGGCGCGTTCATCAGCGTGAGGATTTCGAACAGCGATAGCCGTTGCACGGATTCGCCGCCGAAGTGGGGCGAGGCGTGCATGGTGGTCCAGCGCAACAGGGTCTTCGTCGACGGTGGCCGGGTCAGCGAGAACATCGGAAACATCGACGACGCGAGGTTCGCGCGCAACTCGGCGCAGGACCGCCAGGTGATCCACGTCCCGGCGGCCGACAAGGAGAGGCCGGCCGCCGATCCGGCGCATGCGGCCGGGAACTCCAGTGGCTGGCACACCTCCGACGTGGTCGTGACGTGGAACTGGTCTGACGGGCAGAGCGGCATCGATGAGTCGGCGTGCACCACGCAGACGACGTCGAGCGGTGAGGGCGCCGCCGTGACGGTGACCGCGAGGTGCAAGGACCGGGTAGGCAACGAGGGCACCGCGTCACGCACGTTCAAGGTCGACAAGACTGCTCCCGCGGCCGCGCCGACGTTCCAGGCTGCCACCGCGGGCTGGTACCGGGAAGACGTCGCGGTGGCCTGGAACTGGTCCGACGAGGGAAGCGGGGTGGATCCGGCGGCGTGCACGACCGAGTCGAAGTCGAGCGGGGAGGGCGCCGCCGTGACTGTGACCGCCACGTGCAAGGACAAGGCGGGCAACATGGCCACCGCGTCACGCACGTTCAAGGTCGACAAGACCCCGCCCGCGATCAAGCTCGCCAGCCGGCCGCAGGCCACCGGCTACGGCTGGCACAACAGCGACGTGACGATCAGGTGGGAGTGCGCCGACGACCTGTCGGGCGCTGTGGACGGTACGGTGAGCAAGACGCTCGGCACCGAGGGGAGCGGGCAGTCCCTCGAGGGGACCTGCACCGACAAGGCCGGCAACACCGCCTCGAACACCCAGACCGACATAAACATCGACAAGACGCCGCCGGGCATCGTGCTGCTCAGCCGCCCGCCTGCCAACGCCAACGGCTGGCACAACAGCGACGTGACGATCACGTGGAGTTGCGCCGACGCGCTGTCGGGCGTCGTCAGCGAGACGGTCAGCGACGTCGTCAGCACCGACGGAAGCGGGCAGTCGGCGAAGGGCACGTGCACCGACAAGGCCGGCAACACCGCTTCGAACACCCAGTCGGCCATCAACCTCGACACGACGAAGCCGTCAATCCAGATCGCCTCGCCGCCGGACATGGGCACATTCGATCTCGAGCAGGTGGTCACCACGTCCTACGACTGCGCCGACGAGTCCACCGGCTCCGGCCTCGCCTCCTGCGACGGTGACGTCGCGAACGGCGAGCCGGCGGACACCGCTGACGCCGGACAGCACACGTTCAGCGTCGTCGCCCGCGACAACGCGGACAACGAGTCGTCCAAGACGGTGACCTACACCGTCCTCAAGGCGCCGACGAGCCTGGCGGCCGAGCCGCTGCTACTCGAGCTCGATTACAGCTCGCTCGTCGTGACGGTGGGGCGGGTCAGCGCACGGCTGACCTATGGCCCGGTCGCAAAACCGGCGGCGGGCCGCACCGTCGTGTTCACCGCCGCCTCGGAACGGCTGTGCACTGCGACCACCGGATCCGACGGCACCGCGACGTGCACGTTCGGCCTCACCTCAACGCTGCGGGCGGCGCTGAGCCTCGGCTACAGCGTGACGTTCGTCGGCGACCACAACCTGCTGCCCAGCACGGCGAAAGGATCTGCGGCAGCGATCCTCGGCTGGGGCGTGGCCGGCTAGGTGGTCGGCTGGGCCTGCGGGCTGGCGGCGCGTTCAGGCGCCCCGTCGAGCGTCAGCACCTGCGCCAGCCCGGTCCGGCGGTCGACGCCGAGCTTGCGGCACGCCCGCAGCACGTAGGTCTCCACCGTGCGCACCGAGAGCACGAGCTCCCGGCCGATCTGGGCGTTCGTTCGCCCGCGGGCGGCGAGGATCGCGATCTCCCGCTCGCGTGGCGTCAGCCGCGCGCCCTCGGGGATCCGGATGAGCGCCGGCGTGATCGCTCCCTGGCACAGCGCGGCGTGCTTGGTCATGAGCGCGCTCGCGTGGCGGACCGAGCTCTCGCGCCCCTCTGCCGCGAAGGCGCGCGCCGCGAGCGCCGCCGCCTCGGCCGCCGGCAGGTCCAGGCCGAGCTGCGCGAAGCGCTCGGCGGCCTGCAGCTGGGCCGCCGCGTCCGGCGCGGCCAGGGCGCTCGCATGCCGAGCACACGCATCGAGCAGGTCGCTGTCGGCTCGCGCGGCGAGCGCTGCCAGCCGCTGAGCGCACGGCTGCGGCGGCGCCCCGAAGCGCAGCGCGTCGTAGGTCGCCTCCGCCTCGGCAGCCAGCGCCTCGCCCGCGGCGTCGGCGACGCTGTGCAGCCGCTCGCGCGCCGCCGGCAGCCGCGCCTCGGCCGCTTCGATCCACGCCCGCGCTCGCTCGAGCTCCTGGTGCAGGCGCAGGTGGCTCGGGCGCTCGGCGGCGATCGCCTCCGCCTGCCCGAGCGCGCCGCGCGCGGCGGCGACGTCGCCGCGCAGCGCGTGCGCGCGCGTCAGGTGCGCATACGCCCAGCCCAGCGCGTTGCGGGGATCGCCGGCGGTCAGGCCGTGCACTGCATCCTCGAGCAGGGCGATCGCGTCACGCGCGTGCCCGCGCGTCAGCTCGAGTCGGCCCAGCACCATGGCAAGTGCCGCGGCCAGGACGTCGTTCCCGCTCGCCTCCGCGCGCTCGCGGGCCGCGACAAGCCGTGCCGCGACGGCGCGCAGGTCGCGCGCCGTCGCGGCACGGCTTGTCGCGGCCCGCGAG
>DATMJM010000551.1:0-10232 GCA_035553935.1 Solirubrobacteraceae bacterium | reverse complement strand
GTGAACACCCCGTTCGAGCGCGTGCTGGCGCGGTCGCAGGTCGAGGTGCGCCTCGAGCCGGAGGGGGAGGCGGCGACCCGCGTGGCGCTGGTCGTCGTCCAGCGCGTGCGCGGGCTGGCCGTGCTGGGGGCGTTCATGGTGCGCAGCGCGGGCCGGCGCCAGCTCGACGACGCCTTGGATGGGCTGGAGGCGCTCGTCGGGCGGTAGTCGGGCGGCTGGTGATCGATCAGCAGCTTGTGCCGCCGCGCTTCACGGCCGCCGCTTTCCGTCGGGTCCGACGACCCACCACAGGCCGCCGTTGAGGTCGACGTCGTGGCAGCGGACCTCGCCGGGCCCCTCGTGGGCGTAGTAGTACAGCGGCTTGCCGGCGTACGTCACCTGAAGCCTGCCGTCGCGCCGCTCGGCCGTCCCCAGCAGCGACGCCCTGACGCCTGTGCCGGCACGGGGCTCGCGCTCGGTGAACACCGGCGGCCAGGCCGCTGCGCATTCGCCGTAGCAGCGAGACGCGCCCTGCGGGTCGTTCTCGAAGATGTAGATGGCCTGCCTGTTCGGGCCGAAGAGCATGTCGCCGAACTCGGACCGCCCGACGACGACCCGTGTGGCGACGCCGCTGTCGCGGCTGGCCGCGTCTTCCGCGTCGGTCTCGGCGGCGGCGTCCCGGACGGTGTCGGGCTGCGTTGGCGCGCCTGCGCCTGGCTGCGTATCGGCGGCCGGTCCTTCGCCGTTCTCGCCGCAGCCGGCGACGGCGAGCAGTGCGACCGCCAGCAACATGCCGAGCCGCTTCATGCGCCGATTATCGCGGCACCTCGCGACGTTTGGAAGACGCGATCTCCAACGCCTCGGACTTCCGCCTACGGCGTGGTCGTCGTCTGGGTCTGCTGCTTGGCGAGGTCGGCGGCCGTCACCATGCGCGCCGCGAGGACGAGCGCTCCCGGTTGCTTGGGCGCCTCCGCCGTCTCGCGTGTCAGCAGCACCGTGTCATAGGCCGGCGTGTCCGGCGACAGGTCGCTGACGGTCTCGAGCTTGCCGTCCTTGCCGACCGTCGTGTCGGGGAAGCCGAGGAACTGCTTCTTGTCGCCGGAGGTGTACAGCCAGACGCCGTAGGCCGAGCCGCGCGAGCTGCTCGGCGGCAGGCCGCTGGCCTGCAGCGCCAGGCGGTACTGGTTGTTGTCGGGGAAGCGGACGATCGCGACCTGTCCCTTGGCAGCGCTGTCGCCCTCCGGCGCCTGCAGCGTCCCCTGCGCGACGACCTCGAACTTGTCGCCGGTCGGCGTCGTCTGCACGGCCGCCGACGTCGTCGTCTCGGCGGGTGTCGTCGCCTGCGTGCCGGGAGCGTCGTCGTCGCCGCCACCGATGCTCAGCGCGAGGATGACGGCGATGCCGAGCACGACCCCGACGCCGGCGAGCAGCAGCTTCGTGCCCAGCCGGGAGCTGCGCGCGACCTGCTCCTGGCGCTCCGCCCGGCGCTGGAGCGCGTCGAACGCCTGGGCCACCTCCTCGCGCTCGGCGGGGACGTCGGGCAGTGCGTCGCCGCCGATCGGCGTCAGCGCGTTTGCCGCGGCCCGCGCCCACGAGCGCCCCGCGGACGACCCGCGCAGGTACTCCCGCGTCGCCGCGCGCTGCGAGGCGGTCTGCTGGCCGAGCAGGTAGTCGGCGATCTCGTCGCGCCGCTCGGGGCCGATGTCGCTCGCATCGGGACCGAGATCGGCGATCGCGTCGCGCGCCCGCGAGCGGATCTTCGCCGGCTCGCTCTTGAGCAGCGCCGCGATCTCGTCATAGGACTTGCCCTGGCGCAGCAGCAGCTGAAGGACGGCGCGCTGCCCGTCGTTGAGGTCGTCGAGGGGGGTCATGCAGGGGCGAACCCTAGTACGTCGCCGAGCGCGGCCGCGCCGGAGCCCGCGGCGCGAGCCGGGCGCTCGAGCCACTACCCTGCCGCCTTCGATGAGCCACGATGACGTCTTCGCGCGGACCCGCGGGTTCGACGCTCTCTACGGCCTCGAGCTGCTCGAGGTGACCGAGGAGCTCGTGCGCGCGCAGGTCGCCGTCCGCGACGAGCTGCGCCAGCCGTTCGGGGTCGTCCACGGCGGCGTCCTCGCCGCGATCGCCGAGACGCTGGCCTCGCTCGGGACGCTCGCCGTCGTCGTCTCGGACGGCAACGCCGCGATGGGCCAGTCCAACCACACGTCGTTCCTGCGCCCGATCACCGACGGAACGATCCACGCCCGCGCCACGCGCCGCCACCACGGCCGCACGACGTGGATCTGGGACGTCGAGCTCGTTGACGATGCCGGCCGGCTGTGCGCGTTGTCGCGGGTGACGATCGCGGTGCGGCCACTGCCGGGGTAGCGCTACAGCACCTGCTCAAGACCCCCACCGCGAGCGCCGGTGCGCCCGCCCGGCGTGTTCGGGACGCGTGGGCCCAGGCGCTTGCTGAACCGACTCAACCCCGATACCGATTCGTGATCGGCACCCGCCGGTCCCGCCCGAACGCGCGAGTCGTGATCTTGATGCCCGGCGGCTGCTGGCGGCGCTTGTACTCCGCGATGTCGACGAGCCGGATGACGCGGTCGACGTCGGCGGCGGGCAGCCCGCGGGCGACGAGCTGCTCGCGGCCGAGGTCGTGCTCGACGTAGCCCTCGAGGATCTCGTCGAGCACCTCGTAGGGGGGAAGCGACTCGTCGTCGCGCTGGTCGGCGCGCAGCTCGGCAGACGGCGGGCGCGTGAAGAGGTCGGGCGGCACGAGGACGCCGCCGGCCCGCTCGTCGCGCCGGCGGGCGAGCCTGTAGACGAGCAGCTTCGGCACGTCCTTGATGACGGCGAAGCCGCCGGCGCTGTCGCCGTAGAGCGTCGAGTAGCCGACGGACATCTCGGACTTGTTGCCGGTCGTCAGGACGAGCCAGCCGAACTTGTTCGACAGCGCCATGAGCAGGTTGCCGCGGATGCGGGCCTGCAGGTTCTCCTCGGTCAGGTCGGGCTCGCGACCCGCGAAGACGTCCTCCAGCGCGGCGTCGAAGGCGTGCATCATCCGCTCGATCGGCAGCTCGAGCAGCTCGCAGCCCAGGTTCTCCGCGAGCCGGTGCGCGTCGCCGCGCGTCCCCTCCGACGAGTACGGCGAGGGCATCGTCACGCATGTCACGCAGGCGGGGCCGAGGGCGTCGACGGCGACGAGCGCCACGAGCGTCGAGTCGATCCCGCCGCTGAGGCCCAGCACCACATGCTCGAAGCCGTTCTTGCGCGCGTAGTCGCGCGTCCCGAGCACGAGCGCGCCGTAGATCTCGTCGACGAGGTCCGGTAGCGGCGCGATCTGCGGCTCGGCGGGCGCCGGGTCGGCCGGGCGGCCGGCGGCGAAGGAGCCGAGCTCGTCGACCCTGCCGCGCGCGGCGGCGGCCGGCGCGCGCCGGCGGGTGTCGCGCAGCCGCGCGGAGCCGACGGTCACGGGATCGACGTCGGCGACGAGCAGCGCCTCCTCGAACTGCGGCGCGCGCGCCAGCACCGTCCCCTCGTGGTCGACCACGAGCGAGTGGCCGTCGAAGACGAGCTCGTCCTGGCCGCCGACGAGCCCGCAGAAGGCGACCGCGGTCAGCTCGTCGCGCGCGCGCTGCTGCAGCATCCGCTCGCGCCGCTCCCCCTTGCCCGCCACGTACGGCGACGCCGACAGGTTGACGATCACGCGCGCTCCCGACAGCGCCTCGTCGGAGAGCGGCGGGCCCGGCTGCCAGATGTCCTCGCAGATCGTCAGGCCGACGGTGACGCCGTCGACGACGATCGTCGCCCCGCGCTCCCCGGGCTGGAAGTAGCGCAGCTCGTCGAAGACGCCGTAGTTGGGCAGGTGAAGCTTGCGGTACGTCGCCGCCACCTCGCCGTCGGCCAGCACCCCGGCGGCGTTGTGGACGTCCTCGGCGCGCTCGGGATAGCCGACGACGGCGACGATGCCGGTCGCCTGCTCGGCGAGCCGCTCGAGTGCTGCCCGCGCGGCATCGAGGAAGTGCTCCTTGAGCAGCAGGTCCTCTGGCGGGTAGCCGGTCAGCGCGAGCTCGGGGAGGCAGACGAGCTGCGCGCCCGCCTCGCGCGCGCCGGCGATCGCGTCGGCGATGCGCTCCTCGTTGCCCGCGATATCGCCCACGACGGCGTTGATCTGCGCGAGCGCGATCCGCAGCGGAGCCTGCGTCATGGCGCTCGTCCGAGCCAGTACTCGGCGAACGACTCGAGCGCCGGGTCCTGCGGCCCCGTGGCCTGCAGCCGGCGCGTGGCGGTGACCGCGGTGACCGGCACCGTGAGGTTCGGCCGGCGCTGCACGAGGACCGCCTGCCCGGCGGCCTGGAGCGCCGCGGTGGGCTCGCCGGCGATGCGCGCGGCGACCGCGCGCAGCTCGCTCGTGAGGCGCTCGTCCGAATACAGCAGGACGACGTTGCCCGGCTTGACGCGCGGCTGCTCGTTGGCGGCACGGGCCACTCCGGGCGCGTCCGCCTGCTGCGGGACCGTCGCGTCGTCGCGCGAGGCGAAGAACGCCGCCAGGCCGGCGACGCCGAGCACCGTCGCCACGACGGCGCCGATCGCCAGCAGCGCCTTGGCGCCCATCTCCGAGGAGGAGCCCATCAGCGCGTCCTGCCCGCGGCCGGCGGGCGCTCGCGCGCGGCGCGGCGCGGAACGGAGGCGCCGGCCACGAGCGCGTCGATCGACGTGCGCAGGAAGCCGGCGAGGACGTCGAGGTCGGCGAGCGCGTCGTAGTCGCCGAGCAGGCCGAAGCCGAGCTTGCCGTCGTAGCTCATCACGGCGACCCCGAGCGCCTGGCGACCGGCGAGCGGGACGACGGGGTACAGCGCCAGCAACCTGCGCCCGAGCAGGTACAGCGGCTGCTGCGGCCCGGGCACGTTGGTCACGACGACGTTCACGAAGCGCTGGCGCTGCTGCAGGCGAGCGGCCTGGCTCATGATCGTCGGCGACGCCAGGCCGCCGAGCTCGGTCAGCGTGCGCGCGCCGACCGCCGTGCGCCCGTCACCGAGATCGGCGGCCGCGCCGCGGATCGCCGTGTGCTGGCGCAGGGGGTCCTCGATGCCGACCGGCAGCAGCGCCCACATCGGCGCGACCTCGTTGCCGAGCGCGCCCTGCTCGCTTTCGGCCTGCACCGAGACCGGCACCAGCGCCCGCAGCACGAGACCATCGGTGTCCACGCCGCGGTGGCGCAAGAAGCGCCCAAGCGCGCCCGCGACGACCGCGAGGACGGCGTCGTTGACCGTTCCACCGAGGGCGTCCTTGACACGCTGCAGCTCCTCGAGGTCGGCGTCGACCCAGGTGTAGCGCCGATGCGGCCCGACCTTGACGTTCAGCGGCGTCTCCGGCGCGGGGGTGAGGCCCGCGAACGCGAGCGCGCCCATCGCCTGCAGTTCGTCGCGCGTGTCGCGCAGCAGCCGGCGCGGCGTGCGGACCACGGCGCGGGCGCTGCGCAGCAGCTCGCCGGGGCGCGTCGCTCGCTCGACGAGCGCGTCGGACAGCAGCTGCGCCGGCGTCGGCAGCGGCCGCGGCGCCCACGGCCGCGACGGCGGCCTGCCACGCGGCGCGTCCGGCGCGTCGTCGAACAGCACGTGCGTGATGTCGGCGGCCGAGATCCCGTCGACGAGCGCATGGTGGCTCTTGGCGATGAGCGCGAAGCGGTCGTCGTGCAGGCCGTCGACGAGCCACAGCTCCCACAGCGGCTTCGTGCGGTCCAGGCGCTGCGCGAAGACGCGCCCGGCGAGGTTCTTCAGCTGCTCCTCGCTGCCGGGCGACGGCAGCCCGCTGTGGCGCAGGTGGTAGCGCAGGTTGAAGTGCGGGTCGTCGACCCACACGGGCCGGCCCTGGTCGAGCGGGACCTCGGCCAGTCGCTGGCGGAAGCGCGGCACGAGCTGCAGGCGCGCCTCGACGTGCTCGCGCAGCTCGTCGTAAGGCGGCGTCGGGCCCTCGAAGACTGTCACCGAGGCGACGTGCAGCCGCGCGCCCGCCTTCTCGAGGTGCAGGAAGGACGCGTCGAGGGCGGAGATGCGGTGGCCGCGGGCGATGCGCGGGATTGTTCCACGACGGCTGCGCCGGTCCGGTTGTCATCCTGCGTGCGGACGATGGCTCCGATCGCGCACCTCGACGTCGACGCGTTCTACGCGAGCGTCGAGCTGCTGCGCCGGCCCGAGCTGCGCGGGCTGCCGGTGATCGTCTCGGGCAGCGGTCCGCGCGCCGTCGTGACGACGGCGTCCTACGAGGCGCGCCGCTACGGCGTCGGCTCGGCGATGCCGACGTCCCGCGCGCGCCGGCTGTGCCCCGACGCGATCCTCGTGCCGCCGGACTTCGCCGCCTACAGCGCGGCGTCCGGGGAGGTGATGAAGCTCGTTCGGCGCGCGGTCGAGCGCGTCGAGGTCGTGGGCATGGACGAGGCATACCTCGACCTCGAGCAACTCGTCGCCCCGCGGGCGGCGATGCGCCGCCTGGTCGGCGACATCCGCGCGGCGACGGGGCTGGAGTGCTCGATCGGCATCGGCCCGAACCGGCTCGTGGCGAAGGTCGCCTCGGATGCCGAGAAGCCGCGCGGCTTCGTCTGCCTGACGCGCGAGGAGGCCTGCGCGCGCTTCGCCGACCGCTCGCCCGGCCTCGTGCCCGGGATCGGGCCCAAGACGGTGGCGCGCCTTGAGGAGATGGGAATCACGACGCTGCAGGCGCTTGCCACGGCGCCGATCGAGCTGCTCGTCGCGCGCTTCGGCGCCAATCACGGTCCCGACCTGCAGCGCCGCGCGCGCTTCCAGGGCTCGGTGAAGCTGACGACGGCGCGCGTCGCGGTATCCGAATCGCGCGAGACGACGTTCGACCACGACATCTCGGACCCTGCGCGGCTGGAGGAGATCCTCGCGCAGCTGGCGGCGCAGCTGTGCGAGCGCCTCGCGCGGCAGGACCGGCGCGGGCGCAACGTCGCGATCAAGGTGCGCCTCAGCGACTTCACGACGGTCACCCGTGCGCGGACGATCGCGGCGCCGACGAACGACCCGCAGGTCGTCGCCCAGGTCGCGCACGAGCTGCTGCGCGAGTATGCGCCGGCACGGCCGGTGCGGCTGCTGGGCGTCAGGGTGGCGTCCTTCGCGGTGCGCGACACGCATCGGGACGCCGGGCAGCTCGCGTTGCCCTTGTAGCGTTTCCTGCGTGCCGACCATCGAGATCGACGGAACCGACCTGTACTACGAGCGCCGGGGAGCCGGTGAGCCGCTGCTGCTCATCCAGGGACTCGGCGGAAACAGCCTGCATTGGGGGGAGGGCTTCCTCGGCGGCCTCGAGGACGGCTTCGAGCTCATCCTCTACGACCATCGCGGCGCCGGGCGCAGCGGCGCGCTGGAGGGCGAGGTCACGATCGGCGATCTCGCCGGCGACGCGATCGGGCTGCTCGACGCGCTCGAGGTCGAGTCGGCGCACGTCGTCGGGATCTCGATGGGCGGGATGGTCGCCCAGCAGCTCGTGCTGCAGGTTCCCGAGCGCGTGAAGACGCTGACCCTCGGCTGCACGTTTCCCGGCGGGCCCGAGGCGACGATGACCGACATGCAGGTCGTCGGGATGCTCGCCGAGGCCGTCCTGTCGGGCGACGAGGAGCGCACGATGCGCGTCGGCTACGAGGTGATGATCGCCGCCGAGTACGGCGAGCAGGAGGGCGCCTACGAGCTCTACCGAGAGCTCGCCGGGCAGTACCGCGCGCCGATCCCGGTGCTCATGGCGCAGCTCAGCGCGATCATGGGCCACGACACGAGCGAGCGGCTGGGGGAGATCGAGGCGCCGACGCTCGTCCTCCACGGCACGCAGGACCGCCTCATGCACGTCTCCAACGGCGAGCTGATCGCGCGGCTCATCCCGGGCGCGCGGCTGGAGCTGCTGGAGGGCTCGGGCCACATGTTCTTCTGGGAGCAGCCCGAGCGCAGCGCGCGGCTCGTGCGCGAGCATGCGGCCGCGGCCGCCGGCCAGCCCTAGCTGCTAGTACAGCGCGGCCGCCAGCCGGCGCCGTGCGTCGCGCGCGAGCGGGTGCTCGACGCCGAGCTCGTCGAGCACGGCGACGATCACCTTGCGCACGCGCTCCTTGTCGTCGCCGTCGGCGGCGGCGAGCTCCTCGAGCAGGATCTCCAGCGCGCCCTCGTGGTCTGCTGCGTCGAGCTTGCCGAACGCCTCGGCCAGGCGCGGCCGGCCGCCGTTGGAGCGCTCGAGCTCGATCCGCGCCGCGAGGCCCTCGGCGCCGAAGTTGCCCTGGGCGTTGCGGAGGTGGACGAGTGCGCCGTCGGCGTCTCCGGCGCGGTACAGGAGCCTGCCGAGGCCGAAGTTCGCGTCCACGTTCGCGGGCTCCTTCTCGATGACCCGCCGCAGGGACGCCTCGTCGCCGGCCGCCAGCAGCTGCTGGGTCTCGGACGGCACGAGCCCGTCGAAGAACGCCTCGACCTGGCTGGGCGGCTGCGCCCCGACGAACTCGGCGACGACCTCGCCGTCGCGGAACGCCTTGACGGCGGGGATGCCCTGGATGCCGAACCGGTTGGCGATCGCGGGGTTCTCGTCGGTGTCGATCTTGGCGAGGAGAACCTCGCCCTCGCGCTTGGCGGCAGCCTGCTCGAGCACCGGGCCGAGCTTGCGGCACGGAGCGCACCACGCAGCCCAGAAGTCGACCACGACCGGCAGCTCGGCCGAGCGCTGGACGACCTCCGTCTCGAAATCGGCTTCGTTGACGTCGATCACGGTCATGACGTCACAGGGTAGACAAGCGCCGGTGCTGCGAGGCTTGGGCGACATGGCGCAACGCGCGATCGACGCAGGAGCCGGCGTGACGCTTGCCGCGACCGACGAGGGCGACGGCCCCGCGGTCGTGCTCCTGCACGGGCTGACGGCGTCGCGGCGCTACGTCGTGATGGGCTCCAGCGCCTTGCAGCGCGGCGGGCACCGCGTGGTCGCCTACGACGCCCGTGGTCATGGCGCGTCGTCGCCCGCGCCGGCACCCGACGCGTACTCGTACGCGGAGCTCTGCGGCGACCTGGTCGCCCTGCTCGACGCGGTGCAGATCGAGCGTGCCGTCCTCGCCGGCGTCTCGATGGGCGCGCACACCTGCCTGCGCCTGGCGCTCGAGCAGCCCGAGCGGGTGGCCGGGCTCGTCGTGATCACGCCCGGCTTCGACCCGCTCGAGCTCTCGGACCGGCGGCGGCTCGCACGCTGGGACGCGCTGAGCGACGCCCTGCGCAGCGGCGGCATCGAGGCCTTCGCCGAGGCATTCGGCGTGCAGCGGCTCCCCGCGAGCTGGCGCGAGACCGTCGGCCGGGCGCTGCGCCAGCGCATGGCCGCGCACGAGCATCTCGACGCCGTCGCGGATGCGCTGCGCGCCGTGCCGCGGTCGGCACCGTTTCGCGACCTGCACGCGCTCGAGGAGATCGAGTGCCCGGCGCTGGTCATCGGCAGCCGCGACGAGGCGGACCCGGGCCATCCGCTCGACCTCGCGCGGCACTACGCCGAGCTGCTGCCGAACGGGCGCCTCGCCGTCGAGGAGGAGGGCCGCTCGCCGCTGGCGTGGCAGGGCGGGCGTGTCTGCAGGCTCATCGGCGAAGTGGTGGCGCAGGCCGTCTGACCCGCCCGACGGCGCGACGGAGGCTACGCGGCGTCGTCGACGCGGAGCGCCTCGTCGGGCACGAGGTAGAAGCGCTGTGGATCGGGCGTCGGCTCCCGCGAGATCACGCTGCGGTGCATCCTCGGCACGGTGCGGTCGAGCCGGCCCCCGTGAGCCTCGACCCACGCGAGCACGGCGTCCGGATCGCCTCCGGCCTCGATCACCTTCTCCTCGAGGATGGCGGACTGCCCCTGCCGGGCCCAGAAGGGCTGCGGCGGGATGCTCGCCAGAAGCTTGCGAATCTGATCGTCGTCGGTCATGCGGCGCGCAGCGGGCTATGCTGCGCCGCCCGGCACGAACCTATCCGGCGTACGGCATGCGCGGGCGCCGGAGGGATTGGCGGCATCCGCCGCTGAGAGCCCGCGACGAACTCCCCGGCGACGCGAAGCTGCCGGGTCGAACGTCGAGGCGGTAGGCGGCGCGGGCAGCCGGCGGGCGCCGGTGCGCAGGGTCCCGCGCGGAGGAAGCTAGTTGAGCGCCTTCTTCAGCGCGGCGGCGGCCGAGAACTTCGCGGCCTTGCTGGCGGCGATCTGGATCGTCTCGCCCGTGGCGGGGTTGCGGCCCTCGCGAGCGGATCGCTCGCTCACGCTGAACT
>DATMJM010000550.1:0-4753 GCA_035553935.1 Solirubrobacteraceae bacterium | reverse complement strand
CAGTAGTGGGTATGCGCGCGGCGGCGATGGCGGTATCGCAGCGCCTGCGCGCCATCTGCAGCCGCACCGCGCGGGGCCGCGGGTAGCCCGATGGCATGGCTTCGATCCCCGACGGCCAGGTGCGGCAGGCCGCCGCCGACCGCCGCGGCCGCCGCGAGCGGATCCGCAGCAAGCCCGGCCTCGGTCAGGTCTACCGGCTGGGCGTCTTTCTCGCGGGCTTGGCGTTCATCGCGCTCGGCCTCGCGCTCGCGGTGCTGCCGGGGCCGCTGACGATCCCTCCGGTGCTGGTCGGCCTCTGGATCTGGTCGACGGAGTTTCGCTTCGCCGAGCGCTTCTTCGACAGCTTCAAGGACAAGGCGCGCGAGGCGTGGGCGCACGCCAAGCGCCATCCGCACAGCGCGACCGCGGTCACCGCCGGCGGGCTGGTCGCCGCCGGCCTCGCGATCTGGGCCGTGTCCCGGTACGAGCTCGTCAGCAGGGCGCAGGCGGTCGTCGGCCTCTGATCCTCAGCCGAGCGCCCACGTCACCTTGCCGCCGCCGTCCTGCGACGAGTTGACGACGAGCGCGCCCTCCTGCCACGCCACGCGCGTCAGCCCGCACGCCACCGCGCTCTCCCAGCCCGGCGCGGCGAAGACGAACGGGCGCAGGTCGACGTGGCGTGGCGCGAGCGCGTCGCCGATCACCGTCGGCGCCGTCGATAGGGTGATGAGCGGCTGCGCGACGAAGTCCTCCGGGCGCTCGCGCACGTCGCCGAGGCAACGGCCCAGGTCGTCCTCGGAGGCGTGCGCGCATACGACGACGCCGGCGCCGCCCTGCCCGCGGCGCGGCTTGACGACGTGCCCGCGCGGATCGTCGAGCAACCGTCGCAGGTGCTCCGCGCGCGTCAGGTCGAGCGTCGGGACCGAGCGCACGATCGGCTCCTCGCCGAGGTAGAAGCCGATCATCTCCTCGACATAGGCGTGGACGAGCTTGTCGTCGCCGATGCCCGCGCCGAAGCCGTTGACGACCGCCAGCTCGCCGGCGAGCCACGGGCCCAGCATGAGCGCGCCGACCATCGTCTGCTCGCCGTCGTCGCCGAACAGGCGGTCCTCGTCGCAGCGGCGGTACACGACGTCGATCGCGCGCTCGGCGGCGCGCGCATCGCGGTACAGCAGGCGGCCGCCGTCGGTGTAGAGCTCGTCGACGCGCAGCAGCGGCACGCCGAGGTGGTCGGCGACGACGCGGTGCTCGTAGTGCGCGTCGTTTCGCTCGCCGTCGGCGACGACGGCGATCGTCGGATCCTCGCGCCATGGGAGCGCCTCGCGCAGCGCGCGCGCGAGGCGGTCGAGCAGCGCCTCGGCGCCGTCGTCGCGCGGCCCGACGTCGAACCGAAGCGCTCCGCGCAGCGCGCGCGCTGCCGCCGCCGCGTACGCGAAGCCCGACGGCGTGCGCACGTTGTCCTCGAGGACCTGCAGCTCGCCGCCAGCGGTCCGGACGACGTCGAGACCCGCGACGCCGATCGCCGTCGCGCCCGGCGGCCAGCGCCCCGCGAGCGCCGGCTCGTAGCCCTCGGCGGTCTCGATGATCCACTCCGGTAGCCGGCCGGCAGCGGCGATCCGGCGCTCGCCGTAGGCATCCGGGACGAACGCGTTGAGCGCCCGCACCCGCTGCTCGAGGCCCGCTTGCAGCCGCTGCGCCTCGTCGGCGGCCAGCAGCCGCGGCACGGGACACATCTCGAACTCGTGGTCGCCGAAGGTCGCGCCCTCCTCGCGCAGCGCGAAGCGCAGCGCGGCGCTCAGCAGCGCGAGGTCCTGGCCTTCGAGCGCCTCGAGCAGCGCGGCGTAGTGCGCGCGCGGCTCGCCGGGCGCAGCGTAGGCCTCGTCGAAGCTTCCGTCGGTGGCGCGATCGGACATTGCGGTGTCTCCTTTCCACCCGACGCGCTTCCCGAACGCCGGCGTGCAAAGAAGGCCGGCCGTCGCGGTAGCGGCTATGGCTCCTTCTTGCCCGGGTTGAGCAGCCCCTTCGGGTCCAGCGCGCGCTTGACCGCGCGCTGCGCGGCGACGGCCGCGGGCGCCCACTGGCGGGCGAGCTGGCCGCGCTTGAGCACGCCGATCCCGTGCTCGCCGGTGACCGTCCCACCGAGCCGGCGCGCGAGCTCGAACAGCTCACCGGCGGCCTCGCGCGCCCGCGCGCGATCGGCTTCGCCGGCCGGGTCGAGCAGGAAGCTGGCATGCACGTTGCCGTCGCCGGCATGGCCCCACGAGCAGGCTTGAAGGCCGTGGCGCGCCCCGATGCCGACCGTCTGCGCGATCGCCTCCTCCAGCCGGTCGACCGGCACCGCGATGTCCTCGGAGAGCTTCGCCCCGCGCGCCGCCGCGACCGCCGGCGAGACGCCCTCGCGCCAGCGCCACAGCGCGCGCGGCGAGCCCGGCGACCGCACGGCGCTGGCAGCGGGCGCGAGCGCCTCGCGCAGCTCCTCGCGCACGCGGGCGGCCTCGGCCGCGCTGCCGTCGGCCTCCGCGACGACGACGAAGCCGCGCAGCGCCCCGCCCGGGAACGACCCGCCGCACGCGCGCAGCGTGCCCTCGTCGAAGAACTCGAGTGCCGCCGGCAGCACGCCGCTCGCCAGCACGCGCAGGATCGCCGCGCAGCCCGCGGCCGCGTCGGCGTACGCGGCGACGACGGGCAGTTGCGCCTCCGGGGCGGGCACGAGCCGCAGCCACGCCGCCGTCACGATGCCGAGCGTTCCCTCCGAGCCGATCAGCAGGGCGCGCAGGTCGTAGCCCGCGACGTCCTTGCGCACCGCGCCGCCGAACGTCACGAGCTCGCCCGGGGCGAGCACCGCCTCGATCCCCGTCTCCCAGTCGCCGGTCACCCCATATTTGAACGCGTGCGGGCCGCCGGCGTTCGTCGCGATCGTCCCGCCGAGCCGCGACTGCTGCGGCGCGCCCGGATCGGGCGGGAAGCACAGGCCGCTCTCGCGCGCGCGTCGCGCGATCGTCGCCGTCGTCACTCCGGCCTCCGCCTGCATGCGCCACAGCCCGGGCTCGAAGGAGCGGATGGCGTCCAGGCGATCGAGCGACAGCGCGACGTGCGCGGCGTCGAGCACCGCCGCGCCACCTGCCAGCCCGCTGCGGCCGCCCGCCGGCACGATCGCGACGTCGTTCGCATAGCACCAGGCGACGACCTCGGCGGCCTCCGCGGCGTCCCCCGGACGCACGACCGCCGCGCGGACGCCCGGCACCGCGGCATCGCCCGCGAGCACGCCGCGCCGCACGTGCGCCGCGCCGACGATCCGCTCGAGTTCGGCCATCGTGTGGATGGTGACCGTTGGGCGAACCGCGCACGCCCGCGGCCCGTCCTCCTACGCTTCGGCGATGCCCGAGGGCGACACGATCCACTACGCCGCGCGACGCATCCGTCCGCTCGTCGACGGCCGCGTGCCGCAGGTCGAGCACCCGCACCCGCGGCTTCGCGGCGAGCGCTGGCCGGAGAAGCTCGCCGGCCGCGCCGTGACCCGCGTCGACGCGCACGGCAAGCACCTCTTCGTGCGCTTCGAGGGCGGGCTCGCCATCCATTCGCACCTGCGCATGACGGGCTCCTGGGGCACGTACCGGCCGGGCCAGCGCTGGCGCCGCGGGCGCCGGCGCGCCTGGCTCGTGCTGCGCACGGCCGAGGGTGAGGCCGTCCAGTTCGACGGCCCGGTGCTCGAGCTGCTGACGCACTCGCGCACGCGCTTCGACCGCCGCCTGGCGATGCTCGGCCCGGACATCCTCGCGCCCGAGCTCGACGAGGACGACGTCCTGCGGCGCCTGCGCGCCGACGACCAGACGCGGCCGATCGGCGACGCCCTGCTCGACCAGCGCACGATCGCCGGCATCGGGAACCTCTGGAAGTGCGAGGGCTGCTTCGCCGCCGCGATCGACCCGTGGCGGCCGGCCGGCCGGGTGAGCGACGACGAGGTGCTCGCGATCGTCCGCGCCGCGCGCCCGGGGATGCAGCAGTCGGCGCGCGACGGGATGCAGGACGCCCATCGGGTCATCTACGGCCGAGCCGGGCGGCCGTGCCCGCGCTGCGGCGCGCCGATCCGCAGCCGCGGCCAGGGCGACGACAACCGCCTGACGTACTGGTGCGCGGAGTGCCAGCGGTGACCCGTCGCGCTCGCCGCCCCGGAGCGCTGCGCCGCGTCGGTCACAAGGGCGCCGACCACATCGCCCCGGGCAACACCTTCGCCTCGTTCGCCGCGGCGCTCGCCCACGGCGTCGACGTGATCGAGTTCGACGTACTGCCCGAGCACCCCGACGGCAGCGGAGAGCTGCTGCTCGCCCACGACTGGGAGGACGCCGCCAGGCGCATGCCGCACACCCTGCAGCAGGGTCTCGCGCACTTCGCCGACGCGACCTACGACGGCGTCGAGCTGCTCGTCGACCTCAAGACGCGCGGCTACGAGGAGCGCGTCGTCGCCGCGCTGCAGGAGCACGGGCTCGCCGAACGAGCCCTGATCTCCACGACCGAGGATGCCTCGCTGGCGCTCCTGCGCCGGCGCCATCCGGAGATCGCGTTGAGCTGGTCGCTGCCGCGCATGCGCCGCAATCCCCTGGAGAACCCGCTCATCATGCTCCCCGCGGTCGCCGTGCTGACGTACGTGCGGATGGCGCTGCCGGGCGTGGCGGCAAACCGGATACGCCGCGGCGAGATCGACGCGCTGACGGCGCACTGGCGGCTCGTCACGCCGCGGCTGGCCGACGCCGTCCGGCGCGCGGGCGGCGAGCTC
>DATMJM010000549.1:0-5945 GCA_035553935.1 Solirubrobacteraceae bacterium | reverse complement strand
ACATCGGGCTGCTCAACGCGCGCGCGATCACCCGTGCCGCGAACGCCGAGGTCACGTTCTGCCACGACGTCGCCGCAGCCGACGACGGCGAAGCGCAGCGAGCGGCCGGCGGCGGCCGGCGGCGGAAGCGCCGGCGCCCGGATCAGCGCCGGCGCCGCCAACCGGCGGCCGGGAAGGGCGACGGCAGGCGATCTGGCAACTCGCTCGGCACGCGGGATCCGCGACCAGTCGAGATGCGCGGCGTCGACCTCGCGGCGTGCAAGCCGACCGTAGAGCAGCTCGATCTCACGCGGGTCGGCTCCTTCGCCGGTGAGATCCGATCCGTCGATCCGCCCGCTCGCGAGGGCCTGGAGAAACCGCCGCGCGAGCTGCGCGAACGGGTCGCCGGGCGCGTTGCGGGCCTCGACGGCGAGCGCGCTCACGTGGGCGCCGACCAGCCGCAGCCGCTTGCGCTGCAGGTCCGCCAGCGCGGCGTCGGCCGTGACGCCGCGGGGCGAGCCCAGCAGCACGACGATGCCGCCCGACCGCGCGGCCGCGACGGCCGCGCCGAGCGCGCCGGGGTCCCCCGTCGCCTCGATCACCGCGGCGGCCTCGATCCCATCCGTCCCGTCGGCGATGGTCGCGAAGCGATCGGCGCCCGCCCGCAGCGTCGCCGCCTCGCGCCGACGGCTGGACGCGACGACGGTCGCCGGCCCGGCTCCCTCCAGCTGCGCCAGGCGCTGCGCCAGCGCCCCGATCGGCCCGGCGCCGAACACGCACAGCGGCACGCCGGCGAGCGGCCCTGCCCGCCGCAGGCCGTAGCCCGCGATGATCGCCAGGTAGACGAGCGCCGCGTCCTGTACCCGCACGCCCGCGGGGACGGGCGTGGCCCAATCGGCCGGCACGGTGACGACGGAGGCATGCGGCGCTCGGGCCACGGCGACCAGCGTCCCGGGCCCCATGTCCGCGACGCCGGCTCCCGCGGCCAGCACCCGTCCCGCTCCCGAATAGCCCGGCACGAAGGGCAGCGCGGGCTGCGCGTTGGGCAGGCGCAGCCACTGCGCGCGCTCGGTGCCCGGGCTGATCGCGGAGGCGAGCAGCTCCACGGTCACCTCGCCGGGGCCTGCCGGCGCCAGCTCGACCGGGCGCAGCTCGGCGCGGCCCGGGCGGCTGACCACGACGCGCAGGCCGCGGAGCACGGGCTGGCGCCGGCGCAGGGCCCGGCCACGCGCGCGCACGCTCTGCAGCGCCTCCCGGCGTGCCAGCAGCATGTCGGCCTGCTCGACGCCCTGCGCCTCGTGCAGGCGGTCCAGGCCGGTCAGCACCAGCTGCTTGGCTCGCTGTTTCATCCCTGCAGGATAGGTACCGAACGGCGCCGTTATATTCCGTCTCTTGGCGGCCGTCTCGATTGTCATCCCGACGCGCGATCGCCCCCAGCAGCTACGCGACAGCATCGAATCCATCCTCGCCGGGGACCGGCTTCCGGACGAGATCGTCGTCGCCGACCAGAGCGCGGACGCGCGCGCATCGCTGCCGGGCCGCGCCGACGTCGAGATCGTGCATCTGCCGCTGGCGACGGTCGGCTCCAGCCGGGCCCGCAACGCCGGCATCGCCGCCGCTCGGGGCGACTTCCTCGTCTTCGTCGACGACGACGTCCGTGCGGCACGCGACTGGCTCGGGCAGATCGTGGATGCGCTCGCCGCGTCGCCGCAGCGGACGGCCGTCACCGGAGCCGTGCTGTCCGACGCCGCAGGCGATGGCCACGTCCCGTCGCAGACGTCGCGTATGACGCCCTTCACCTTCTCCGGGCGGCTCTTCAGCGACCCGCTCTTCGCCGGCAACATGGCGCTGCGCCGCAGCGCCTTCGAGGAGGTCGGCCTGTTCGACGAGCGGCTGGGCGCCGGAGGCCTGTTCCCCGCGGCCGGCGACAACGACTTCGGCTACCGGCTGCTGGAGGCGGGCTACGAGATCGCGTTCGTGCCGGACGCGATCCTGTACCACCGTGGAGCACGTCGCGGCCGCGAACTCGTGCGCCTCGACTTCGCGTACGGGCGCGGGCAGGGCGCCTTCTACGCGAAGCACATGAGCTGGTCGGACCGCCACATGCTGCGCCGCCTGGGGCGTAACGTCGCGTTCCGGCTGCGCCGCATGCCGCCGGCGCTGCGTGGTGACCGCGATGCGCTGCGCGAAGGCGTCTACCTGACCGGTCTTCTGTCGGGGACCGTGGGCTGGTTGCGCCGGTACGGGACGCGAGCAGGTGACGAACGGCTCCCGCAGCACTGACCCGGCCGGCCGCGCGCCGGCGCGATCACGTCGCTCTGACCGCGCGCGCGCAGACGACGAGCGGGAAGCGCTCGTCGTCGACGGCGAGCTCCTCGGGCGTGAGGTCCTCGGCTGCGAGGCCCTCGAGGAACGCCACCTGCGTCAGGACGTTGCCGCGTCCTGCGACGGTCACGCCGTCGCGCCCGAACCGCTCCTCGAGAAGACGCGCCACCGACAGCGGCGTGAAGCGCCAGTGATCGGTCAGCGGGGGGTCGCAGACGCGGCTCGTGACCGGCACCGTCGCCAGCAGCACCCCGCCGGGGCGAAGCAGCCGGTGCGTCTGCTCCAGCGCCGCGCGGAGGTCGAAGACGAGTTGCAGCGTCTGCGTCAGCACGAAGCAGTCGAACGCCGCGCTCGGCAGGCCCTCGCCCGTGGCGAGGTCGGCGACGTGCGTGGCGCGTGCGTTGGAGGGGTCGACGTCGAGCACCGCGCTCTCCGTCACCGCGTGGCCGAAGCGCGTCGTGTAGCCGCTGTCTTTGACCTCGAGCACGCGACCTGTGATGTCTTCGCGATGGCCTGCCAGGAAGCGCTCGATGTACCAGCGGTCGACGGGCGTTCCGCGGTCGTAGCCCCAGGCGTCGCCGAACGGCGCTGTCGAGCCCAGCGCGCCGAGCCACACCGGTCTGCGCCGCCGGCGCAGCGCCCGCAGGGTCGGGCGCAGCCGCATGCCGCGCATTCAGCGAAACGCGCCATGGCCGGCGCGCGCCGCCACGGTGCTTGGGGCAGCCATGCCGGCGCACTCTACTCGCACGGTGGATGCCCCCGGTCGGCGGGCGGCGTCGGACGATGAGCCTTCACCCGCGGCTCGCGCGGCTCTTTCGGACGCTGACGGACGAGGGCCTGCGCTGGACGCTGTTGCGCCCGCCCGCCGCGCTCGCCGAGCGAGAGGGAGACATCGACCTGCTCGTGCGCCCGGAGGATCTCGATCGCGTCCGCGCGATCGTCGCCGCGCAGGGCTTCGTGCCGGTGCCGTCGCCCGACGACCTGCATGCCGCCGACTACGACGCCGCTGCCGATCGCTTCCTGTGGCTGCACGTGCAGACCGAGCTGCGCGCCGGCGCAGTCGCCGTGCCGGCGGCGGCAGTGCTCGACGTCGTCGTCAGCGATCCGTTGCCCCGCCTGCGCGACGATTGGCTGCTGTGGACGCTGCTGCTGCACGGCCTGCTCGACAAGGGCGCGATCGCCGAGCGCCACAGGCCGGTGATCATGCGCCTTGCGCGCTCCGGCGCCGCAAGCGCGGGCGGCTGCCCGCTCGCGGCGCGGGCGGCGGAGCGCGGCCTGCGCGCCGAGCTGGTCCTCCCGCTCGCCGCAGCCGGCGACTGGCCGGCGCTCGAGCGGCTGGCCACGACGGCGACGGGCGCGCGGCGGGCGCCGTCGACGCGCGTGCGCCCGACCGGCGCGCTGCGCCGCGCGCGCCGGCTCTGGCAGCGCCGTGGCGTCGGGGTCGCCGTGATCGGACCCGACGGAGCCGGCAAGACGACGCTCGTGACCGCGCTGCGCGACGCGCTGCCCTTTCCCGCCCACGTGCAGTACATGGGCCTGACCGGAGGTCGCCTCCCGCGCGCGGACGCGCTGCGGGTCCCGGGGCTGGTGCTCACCGCCCGCCTGGTCATCCTGTGGGCTCGCTACGGCATCGGGCTCGCCCATCGGCTGCGCGGCGAGATCGTGCTCTTCGACCGCTACGTGCTCGACGGCAAGGTGCCGTCGGGCGCTTCGCCGGGGCCGCTCGCCCGCGCGTCACGACGCCTTCAGGCCGCGGCATGCCCGCGCCCAGACCTCGTCGTCCTCCTCGACGCGTCGGGAACGACGATGCACCGCCGAAAGGGCGAGTACGACAGCATGGTCCTCGAGTCCTGGCGCGCGGCCTACCAGCGCCTTCGCGCCTCGCGTCGCGTCGCGGTGCTCGACGCCGAGCAGCCCGCCGACGTCGTGGCGCGAGAGGCGAAGGCGCTCATCTGGCGCTGCTACGCGAGGCGTTGGAGCCCGCCGGACGTATGAGCTCCCAGCCGGCCGGCATCACGGTCGCCGTCGCGACGTGCGGGCGACCGCAATCCCTCGCCCGGTGCCTCGAGGCGCTTGCGAGCGGAACCGTGCTGCCGTCGGAGGTCATCGTCGTCGACCAGGCGGCGGCGGCCGGCGGCCGCGCGGTGGTGAGCGCCGCCGCGCGGCTGCGCGCGCGCTATGTCGAGCAGCCGCGACTCGGGCTGTCGGCGTCGCGTAACCTGGCGCTCGCCTGTGCGACGCAACCGCTGCTCGCGGTCACCGACGACGACTGCGCGCCGGCGCCGGGCTGGATCGCAGCGATCACGGCCGGGCTGCGCCGCAGCCCGGAGCCCGCCGCCGTCACGGGTCCGATCGTGCCGATCGGCGAGCGCCCGCCGGGCGGCCATGCCGTGTCGCTGCGCAGCTCCACGACCGCGTGCGACCATCGCGCCCCGATGCTGCCCTGGGACGCCGGCAGCGGCGCGAACTTCGCCGCTGCACGGTCGCTTCTGCTGTCGCACGGCGGCTGGGACGAGCGCCTCGGCGTCGGCTCACGCGGTCAGGCGGCCGAGGATGCCGACCTGCTGTACCGCATCCTGCGCAGCGGGGGGATCGTGCGCTACGAGCCCGGCGCAGTGGTCCTGCACGAATGGCAGACGTGGGAGCGGCGACTGCAGACGCGATCGTCGTACGCTCACGGCGTCGGCGCGCTCTGCGGGCTGTGGCTGCGACGCGGCGACGCCTTCGCGCTGCGCATGCTCGGGGCCTACGCGCGCATGCACGCCGGCGAGCTGCGCGCGGCGCTGGAGCGCCGCGATCGCGGCGGCGCCACGGAGCACGCGCGCGCGCTCGCGGGCATCGCGCCGGGAATGCTCTACGGGCTCACGACGCGCTCGCCGGGCCCCGGCCTCAGCGAGCGCCGCGCACCTGGAAGGACCTCATCTCGCCCTGCAGGCCGTTGGCCAGGTGGCCCGTGAAGAGCGCGTAGGAGTGCACCACGCCGCGGCGCTGCTCGATCTCGGCGAGCACGCCGGCGGAGAGCTTCTCGCTGAAGCGGTAGCGCCCGTTGCGAATCCTCGCCGTGAACTGCAGCGTCCGCGTCCGCCGGCCGGACGGCTCGTACAGCAGCTGGAGGCGCACGACGCCGCGTGCGCGCGTGCTGATCGTGCCGGCGGCCGTCAGCCGGCCCTGTGCGATGCGCGGTCGCGTGGCCTTTAGACGCGCCGGCCGCGGTGCGGCGCGCAGGCGCACCTCCTGAGGCTGGGTCCTGTGGCTGCCCTTGTAGGTCAGCGTGACGATTCCGGTGCCGAGGCGCGCCTGGGCCTGCGAGACGCGGCGGTCGATGCGGATCCCGCCCTTGCCGGACCCGACCGCCGCACGGAAGCGCTCGACCTGACCTGCCGCGTGAAACGCCACGCTGACCGCTCCGGAGGCACGCCGGGTGATCGGCGCGAGGACGCTCAGGCGGCGGGTGGAGCGCGCCAGCCTTGCCCGCGCGATCTCCAGCTTCGCCGCATGCGGCGGCGCGTCGCCGGACCCCTCGCCTGCGGCGGAGGTGCGACCGGCCGCCGCCGGGTCGAGCAGGATCGCGCCGTCGCGCGCGGTGAGGGTCACCGAGTCGGTGGTCGTGCCGGCGAGCGTCTTGTGCGGCTTGTCGAGGG
>DATMJM010000548.1:0-3743 GCA_035553935.1 Solirubrobacteraceae bacterium | reverse complement strand
CCAGTGATCTCAACAAACCAGCTCAAGAACGGAAACCACATCGAGGTCGACGGGACCATCTTCAAGGTCCTCGAGTTCCAGCACGTCAAGCCCGGCAAGGGCGGCGCGTTCGTGCGCACGAAGCTGCGCCGCGCGAGCGACGGCAACGTCATCGACAAGACCTTCCGCGCCGGCGAGAAGTTCCGCTCGGTGCACACCGAGGCGCGCAAGATGCAGTTCCTCTACCGCGATGGCAGCGACGCGCACTTCATGGACGCCGAGTCCTACGAGCAGATCGCGATACCGGAGTCCTCGGTCGCCGACGCGCTGCGCTGGACGAAGGCCAACGACACCGTCGACGTGCTGTTCATCGACGGCGATCCGGCCGACCTGCAGCTGCCCTCGTCGGTCGAGCTCGAGGTCACCGAGACCGAGCCCGGCGTGCGCGGCGACACCGCATCCGGCGGCGGCGACAAGCCGGCGACGCTCGAGACGGGCGCGCGCGTGCGCGTCCCGCTGTTCGTCAACATCGGCGACCGCATCAAGGTGCAGACCGCGACCGGCGACTACATGTCGCGCGCGTAGCGCGCGCGGCAGCCGCCGGGCCGTGTCACGCCGGACCGACCAGCGCCGCGCCGCCGTCTTCGCCCTCTACCAGGCGGAGGTGACCGACCGCGCGCTCGACGACATCTTCGAGCGCGACGCGAGCATGTTCACCCGCGCGCTGGCGCACGCCGCGCAGGATCGCGAGGAGGAGCTCGACGCGCTCGTCGCGCGCCACGCGAAGGGCTGGTCGATCGACCGCATCGCGCCGCTGGAGAAGGCGATCATGCGCGTCGCGCTGCTCGAGATGCTGCATCCCGACGCCGCCCCCGCCGAGAAGCCGATCCCGCCCGAGGGCGCGATCGACGAGGCCGTCGAGCTCGCCAAGACCTACTCCGGCGCGGACGCGCCGGGTTTCGTCAACGGCATCCTCGCGGCGATCCATCGCGAGATGGGCGACAATGGCCGCAGCGCATGACCGAAGCCGACGCGACCCTCGACGAACTCGTCGGCCGACTCGAGCGCGCCGCCGAGCAGCTGCGCTCGGGCGACCTCAGCGCCGACGCGGCCGCGACCGTCGTCGAGGACTGCGCCTCGCTCGCCTCGCAGGCGTCCGCCGAGCTCGAGCGCCGCGCGCGCGAGGCGCAGCGCGAGCCGCCGCCCGGCCAGGACCGGCTCCTATAGCGAGTGCCCTACCCCGATGAGCTGCAGCAGCTCGTCGAGCGCGAGCTCGGCGGGCTGACGTTCACCCGCGAGCCCGCTATCGCGCGGCTCGTCGAGACCATGCGCTACAGCCTGCTGGCGGGCGGCAAGCGCATCCGCCCGGTGCTGGCGCTGGCCACCGCGCGCTCGATCGGCCGCGACGAGCACGACTTCCTCCCGCTCGCCGTCGCGCTCGAGCTCATCCACACCTACTCGCTCATCCACGACGACCTGCCGGCGATGGACGACGACGACATGCGCCGTGGCCGCCCGACGGCTCACGTCGCCTTCGGCGAGGACGTCGCGATCCTCGCCGGCGACGCGCTCTACGCCGAGGCCTTCCGCCACGTGCTGACGCGCCAGCAGGGCGAGCCCGCCGCGATCCTCGCCGCGATGGCGGAGCTGGCGGCCGCGACCGGCGTCGACGGCATGGTCGGGGGCCAGTTCCTCGACATCGCGGCCGAGCAGGAGACCGCTGCCGACCTGCGCCGCCTGCACGGCCTGAAGACGGGGAGGCTCATCTGCGCGTCGGTAGAGTGCGTACTGCTTATCGCCGGTATGAGTCGTCCCGATACATCCGCCTACCGCGAGTTCGCCTCCGAGCTCGGCGTCCTGTTTCAGATCGTCGACGACATCCTCGACGTGACCGGCACGGACGCCGCACTCGGCAAGCCGCAGGGCTCCGACGAGCGCCACGGCAAGCGCACGTACGTCAGCGAGTTCGGGCTCGACGGCGCGCGGGAGCTCGCGGCGAGTTCACATCGCCAGGCGCGGGCATCACTGGCCTCTGCGGCGCCCCACGGGGCGCCGGAGCTCGAGCAGGTCACCGACTTCATCGCGACCCGCAGCTCCTGACCGAACTCACGGCATGACGCCCACGATCCTGCAGCACATCAACCGCCCCCAGGACCTGCACGCCTTGAGCGAGGACGAGCTGACGCGCGTCGCGCAGGAGGTGCGCGAGCACATCATCGCGACCGTCGGCGAGATCGGCGGGCACTTCGGCGCGAACCTCGGCACCTGCGAGCTGGCGGTCGCGCTGCACTCGCTGCTGGACTCGCCGCGCGACAAGATCCTCTGGGACGTCGGCCACCAGGCCTATCCGCACAAGGTCCTGACCGGCCGCCGCGACCAGCTCGCGACGATCCGCCAGTACGAGGGCCTGGCGCCGTTCTGCGCGCTCGGCGAATCCGAGCACGACATCATGGGCGCCGGCCACGCCTCGACCTCGATCGGCTACGCCGTGGGGCTGAAGGAGGGCATGAAGCGGATGGGCGCGGCGGAGTCCGGCAAGGTCGTCGCCGTCATCGGCGACGGCGCGATGACCGGCGGCGTCGCGTTCGAGGCCATCCACCAGGCGGGCGGCGCCGGCACGCCGATGGTCGTCGTCCTCAACGACAACGGCATGTCGATCGCGCCGAACGTCGGCGCCCTGTCGCGCTACTTCAACCGCGTCCGCCTGCACCCGAAGCTCTGGCACACGCGCGAGAACGTCGAGAGCCGCCTCAGCGAGCTGCCGGGCGTCGGGCGCCAGATCGAGCGCTTCGGCCCGCAGATGAAGGAGTCGATCAAGGCCTTCTGGGCGCCCGGGCTGTTCTGGGAGGAGCTCGGCTGGGCCTACACCGGCGTCATCGACGGCCACGACGTCCACGAGCTGCGCGCGGCGCTGCGCAGCGCGCTGGCGGCCGAGCGTCCCGTCGTCGTGCACATCGCGACCGTCAAGGGCAAGGGCTTCGCGCCCGCCGAGGAGGGCGGCCTCGAGGGCATGGAGCGCTGGCACGCCGCCAAGCCCAAGTCGATCATGGACGGCGTCGTGGCCGCTCCCGCGACGCCCGTCCTGCCCAAGCCGCCGCCGCAGTTCACGACGGTCTTCGGCGAGGCGCTCGTCAAGGAGTGCCGCCGCGACCGGCGCATCGTCGGCATCACGGCCGCGATGAACACCGGCACCGGGCTGAACATCCTGCAACAGGAGCTCCCGGATCGCTACTTCGACGTCGGCATCGCCGAGCAGCAGGCGGTCCTCTTCGCTGCTGGGCTCGCCCTGGAGGGCGTCAAGCCCGTCGCCGCGATCTACTCGACGTTCCTGCAGCGCGCCTACGACCAGATCGTCCACGACGTCTGCCTGCAGAAGCTCAACGTCGTCTTCGCGCTCGACCGCGCGGGCCTCGTCGGCGACGACGGGCCGACGCACCACGGCGTCTTCGACATCGCCTACATGCGCTCGCTGCCGAATATGGTCCTCATGGCGCCACGCGACGAGGCGATGCTCGTTCACATGCTGCGCACCGCGCTGCTCCACGACGGGCCGATCGCGCTGCGCTACCCGCGCGGCGAGGCGCTCGGCGTGCCGCTGCCGACGCTCGCGCGGCCGATCGAGATCGGCACCGGGGAGATCCTGCGCGAGGGCGACGGCAAGGTCGCGATCGTCGGCTACGGGACGGGCGTCGCCAAGGCGCTGGAGGCCGCAGACCGCCTGGCCGCGCGCGACCTCGACGTGACGGTCGCCGACGCGCGCTTCG
>DATMJM010000547.1:0-5066 GCA_035553935.1 Solirubrobacteraceae bacterium | reverse complement strand
GCGACGGGCGGCTCGTCACGATCTTCACCAACGAGGATCGCTCGGCGGTGCACGACCGCACGCCGACAGATCCCGGCTGCGTGCACCACCTCGCCTTCGCGGTCTCGCAGGCGACGTTCGCGCAGGCCGTCGAGCGCCTCGACGAGCGCGGGATCTCGCACAGCGGCCCGAAGGACCGCGGGTTCATGGACTCGATCTACTTCGAGGACCCGCTCGGGCTGCTCATCGAGCTCGCCTCCTACCGCTTCGAGCCGCCGGCAGGCCACACCCACGCCGACGTCCTGGTCGAGGCGCACCGCATCCGTGTCGATCGCGACGACCACCACATCGACCGCGAGCATCTGGCCGACGCGATCGAGGCGCTCACGGCACGGTCGCGCGAGTCGCTGTCCGGCGACCGCTCGCCGAAGGCGGCCTATCGCTGAGGGCGGTGCATCGCCGCTCCGGTCGCGCGGTAGGGTGCCCGCCGTGGCGGCCGACGTCGACGGGATCCTGCGCCCCTGGTTCGCCGTCCTTATGGACGAGGCCGGCCGCCCGGCGCTGTTCGACGCGCACACGCACTTCGGCGACAACGATCCCGACACGTTCCGCCAGACGCCGGAGGAGCTGCTCGCCGCGCTCGACAGCGCCGGCGCCCGCGCTCTGGTGTTCCCGATGCACGAGCCCGACGGCTACCGCGACGCCAACGACGCGGTCCTCGAGGCCGCGGCGACGTCAGGAGGCCGGCTCGTCGGCCTGTGCCGCGTGCAGCCGCGCGAAGCGGGCGCGCTCGAGGAGGCGCGCCGCTGCATGGATCTCGGCGCCGCCGGCATCAAGCTGCATCCGCGCGCCGAGGCGTTCGGGATGGACGAGCCCGCCGTCCGCGAGCTCGTCGCGCTCGCGCACGAGCGCAGGGGTGTCGTGCTGATCCACGCGGGCCGCGGGATCCCCGCGCTCGGGGCCAACACCGTCAGGTACTCCAAGGAGTTCGCCGACGCGCGGCTGATCCTCGCGCACTGCGCGATCTCCGACCTCGCCTGGCTGGCACGCGAGCTGCCGGCGCATCCGAACGTCTACATCGACACCGCCTGGTGGCACCCGGCCGACATCCTGGCTGTCTTCTGCCTGGCGCCGCCGGGCCAGGTCGTGTGGGCCAGCGACGCGCCCTACGGCCAGCCGCTGCCGAGCGCGCTGATGTCGATGCGCTGCGCGCTCGAGGCGAACCTCGCGCACGAGCAGATCGCGGGCGTGTTCGGTCGCCAGCTCGAACGGCTCGTCGCCGGCGCAGAGCCGCTGGACCTCGGCCCCGCGCCGGGTCCGTCGGACCCGATCGACCCGCTGCTCGAGCGCGTCGGCGCGCACCTCACGACCGCCATGGGCCGCGCCTTCGGCGGCGGCGGGATCACCGAGTCGCTGGCGCTCGCGCGCCTGGCCGCGGGCGTGGGCTCCGACCATCCACAGGCCGACATCTTCGCCGCCATCCTCTGGCTGCTCGACCTCGTCGAGGAGCACATGGGGCCGCCGCCGCCGGGCCGCGCGTTCCCGGAGGCGGGGCGCTTCCTCGTGGCCGCGCTCGTGCTGGCGCGAACCCCCCGCGCGGCGCTGCCGCCCGCCATCGCCGGCCACGGCGAGAGCGCCAGCCACGAGCACGCCGAGCGCGGTGCCGGATAGCTGCGCGCGATCAGCCGCGGCCGGGGCCGGTGAGCCGCCGGACGCCGCTCGGCGTGCGGGCGTAGACCTGCCACGCGTAGTACGTGAGGAAGGTGCGCTCGTCGGCGCGCATGCGGGCCGCGAAGCGGCGGATCGCGCGGACGTAGGAGGTCGAGCGGTTGTAGGCGAACAGCGCCCGGTCGAGATTGCTGCGCGCGCCGGAGCCGCGCAGGTAGTTCGCGGCGGCCAGGATCGCGTCGCGCGGGTCGTCGATGTCGCCGCCCATGCCGTACCGGCGCCACGTCGACGGCAGGAACTGCATCGGACCGTGCGCGCCCGCCTCGCTGGCGCTGCGCACACGCCCGAACGCCGACTCGACGAAGTTGATCGACGCGAGCACCGTCCAGTGGACGCCGAAGCGCCGCTGCGCGGTCGCGTAGTGGCGCCGCAGCTGCGCGGCGGGCGCGGCATCCGCCACGCGCAGGCGCGGCAGCCGGCCGGTCGAGCGTGGGATGTCCGCGAGATGGCGCCGGCCGCGGACGGTGTCGCGCGCCTCGCCGCGCACCGACTGCGGCAGGCGCCTCAGGGCCTTGTCGCCGAGCGGGCGGCTCGTCGTCATCAGCCGCAGCATCCGCTGGTGGTGCAGCGCGAGGTACGTCACCTCGCGCGGGACGGCGCGCCTGCCGTCCCACGACTCCAGAGCGGCGCGCAGCCGGCTGATCGTCGCCGTCAGCATCGTCGCCAGGCGACCGGGATCGCGCGGGAGCGCGACGTTCGGCGCCGGTAGCGCGTCCGCCGCCTGCGCGGCCGGCGGCCGCGGCGAGGCGCCGTCCTGCCGGCGCTCCTGCGCGACCGCCACCCCGCCCGCGGCGCCCGCCACGAGCAGCGCTGCCAGCACTCTACGCACCGGCTCGAGGCTAGCGCGCAGCGCGACACGCGCGCGCCGCCCTACTCGGGCTCCCCGTCCTCCTCGTCATCCGGACGCGTGCGCGCGGCCGCTTGGTCGCCCGCGGCGCCGGCCGGCTGGTCGTTGGGGACCGCGCCGGGCTGCGGCTCGTCGGCCAGCGGCGCGTCGTCTCGGTGCTCCACGGCACCGAGCTACCCGCAACCGCCGTCAGGCGATCTCCTTCTCCCGCGTCACGATCATCCCCGCGATCCCCAGCAGCACGCAGTAGCCCGCGAGCACGAGCCCGCCGTCGGTCTGGCTGAGCAGGTCGACGCCGGGGGTGTTCTGCAGCGCCAGCAGCGCCTCGCCGGGGAAGAAGCGCCCGACGTCGGTGCCGATGAACAGCGCGACGGTGCCCGCGAGCAGGAACAGCACGAGCCCGACGATGATCGTCAGGACCTGGTTGCGCAGCAGCGCTCCGAGCGCGACGCCGAACAGGCATCCGAGCACGAGCCCGATGCCGACGCCGACGTAGCCGTCGACCGCGAGGTCGGAGTCGACGTCGACGCCGCGCGACGACAGGATCGACAGCCCGATCCCGGCGTGGACGGCGATGTACAGCAGCGCGCCGACGAGGCCGACGGCGAGCCCGACCGCGAGCTTGGCGAGGATCACGCGCTCGCGCTTGGGCGTCACGACGAACGTCGAGTTCGCCGTGCCGTGACGAAACTCGTTCGTCGACAGCAGGGCGCCGAGCGTGAACATGAACACCGTCGCCAGGTGCGTCCCGATGACGAACGTCGAGACGTTGCCCTTGCGCAGCGTCTCGAGATCTCCCAAACCGGTCGAGAGGCCGACGGCGAGACCCTCGATGAGCACCATCGCACCGAGCAGGCACCACGTCGTGCGCACGGAGACGAGCTTCAGCCACTCTGAACGCAGGACCCTCATCGCACGTTCCCCCGCTCGCCGGTCAGCTCGAGGAAGCGGTCCTCGAGCGTGGCGACCTCGTGCGTGAGCTCGAAGATCGGGATGCCGTGCTCGGCCGCCAGCGTGCCGATCTCCTCCAGCGACGCGTTGTGGACGTGCATCGAGTCCGCGCGGCCATCGAGCGCGACGCCGGCGCCGGCCGCCTCCAGCAGCTCGCGCAGCTCGCCGGCGCGCGGCGAGCGGACGAGCGCCGGCCGCCGATCGCCCTTGACGAGCTCGGCGAGCGTGCCCTGCATCACCAGGCGCCCGGCGCCGATCACCACGACGCTGTCGACCGTCTGCTCGACCTCGGACAGCACGTGGCTGGAGATCAGCACGACGCGCCCCTCGCCGGCGAGGCTGACGAGGATGTCGCGCAGCCAGCGCATGCCCTGCGGGTCCAGGCCGTTGGCGGGCTCGTCGAGCATGAGGATGCGCGGGTCGCCGAGCAGCGCGGCCGCCAGCGCGAGGCGCTGGCGCATGCCCATCGAGTAGCCCTTCACCCGCCGGTCGCGGGCCGGCGTGAGCTCGACCATGTCGAGCACCTCGTCGACGCGCGAGTCGGGCAGCCCGGCCGCCGCCGCGATCGTGCGCAGGTGCCCTCGGCCGGAGCGGCCGGGATGCACGTCGTGGGCGTCGAGCGCGGCGCCGACGGTCCGCACGGGATCCTTGAGCTCGGCGAAGGGCTTGCCCATCACGAGCGCGCGGCCGCTCGTCGGGCGCACGAGCCCGAGCAGCGCGCGCAGCGTGGTCGACTTGCCCGCGCCGTTGGGCCCGAGAAAGCCGGTCACGCGCCCGGCCTCGACGGTGAAGGACAGGTCGTCGACCGCGAGCGTTTCTCCGTAGCGCTTGGTCAGGCGCTCGACCGTGATCTCGCCCATCGCCTGAAATCTAGAACTACGCCGGGATCTCGCGTTCCACGAACGTCAGCCCCATGCCGACGACGCAGACGACGATCAGCCCGAGGTAGACGGCCAGGATCGCGGCGCGGTGGGCGGGCTTGACGCGGTAGTACGCGAGCTCCTCCTCGCCGCCGGCCCTGCGCGCCTTCCAGCGCCTGTAGGTCTCGAAGGCGGCGAGCAGCAGGATGAGGATGATGACCGGGTTCGGGTAGGCGAAGGCGAGGATCGCCATCGCGCCGAGCCCGACGAACCACATCCAGGGTGAGAGCGCGGCCATCGCCCGGCCGCCGTCGAGCGGCACCACCGGCAGCAGGTTGAAGAGGTTCAGGAACAGCCCGGTGAAGACGAGCGCGTACCAGAAGTCGTCTCCGCTTGCGATCGCGATCGGCAGCAGCGCCAGGCAGCCGAGCGTGCCGAGGATCGGCCCCGCGAGCCCGACGCGCGCCTCGGCGGTCGCGTCGTCTCCGAGCGACTTGGCCATGACGGCCGCGCCCAGGAACGGGACGAACATCGGCGCGCTCGCCTCGATGCCCTCGCGCCGCAGCTGGATGACGTGGCCCATCTCGTGGATGAACAGGAGGACCACGAAGCCGACGGCGAACTTCCAGCCCCAGATCAGCGCATAGGCGCCGATGGAGACGAGCATCGAGCCAGACGTGGTCAGCAGCTTGATCTTGGGC
>DATMJM010000546.1:0-4333 GCA_035553935.1 Solirubrobacteraceae bacterium | reverse complement strand
ATGGCGAAGTTGTTGTTCGCCAGGCCGTAGCCGATCGGCCCGCTGCCGGCTGTGCCCGCCCCGACCTCGTTGCCGTCCACGTACAGGCGCACGCGGCTCCCGTCGTACGTGCCCACGGCGAGATGCCATGCGCCGTCCCAGATCGCGTTGCCGGCGGCCGGCGAGACGACCGTCTGCGAACCGTTCCAGATGTAGAAGCGCAGGCCGACGGTGTCCAGGGAGCCGCCCGTGTACAGCGCGTAGGAGGCGTGGCTGCAGCCGCCGCTCGCGCCCTGGGCCGCGATCGCCTGAACCTGGCTCGGCGGCGATCCGGCGCGGATCCAAGCCAGGAGCGTGAGGTTGGCCGGCTGCAGGAGGGGCTGGTTTCCCGCATTGACCATCGACGACTTGGCGGGGAAGCGCAGCGCGCTGCCGAACCGCCCGCTGACCACGTTCGGGTTCGTTCCCGTCCACGTCGCGGTGAGACCGTGACCGGAGCTGTCGGCGCTCGAGCCGCCAGCCGGCTCGTCGAGGTGCCACTGTCCACGAAGCGGTTCGGCGTGGCTCGCGAACGCCGGCGACAGGTGCGTTGCCCCGCCGATCGCAGCCAACACCACGGCGACCGCCAGACGGCCGGCGACAGTCATCGGATCTCCGGCAACTCGATGCCCACCGGCAGCGCCTCGAGCACGCGGGCGAACTCGATCCCTGCGCGCAGGCTGGCCTCGCGCACGACGTCCGGCGCGCTCGCCGCGAAGAGGTGGAAGACCACCTCGTCCTCCAGCATGAGCAGCGCCCCCAGGTAGTCGATGCGGCATTCGGCTCCGGTGACCGCGAGCCGCTCGGCCGCGGCCCGCGCGCGTTCGCCGTTGATCGCCGGTGCGTAGCACTCGACCATGTACATGCGAGCTGTCGCCGCCATTGCGGCTGATACTGAGGCGCGTGCGCGCGGCTCGCATCGGGTGTTTCCCTACGTTTGCACGCGCTCCTCGACCATGCGCGCGCCAAGCTCGGCGCGCGAGGCGATCCCGAGCTTGCGGTACGCGCGGGCGAGGTTGGCCTCGACCGTCTTCGCGCTGATGAAGAGCGCCGCGGCGACCTCTCTGTTGGTCATCCCCTGGGCGGCGAGCTCGGCGACGCGCCGCTCGGACTCGGTCAGCTCGCCGCCGGTCGAGCGCCGCAGGCCGAGCCGGCCGAGCTCTTGCCGGGCCCGCTCGGCCCAGACCGTGGCGCCCATCCGGTCGAAGATCGCGAGCGCCTCCTCGAATGACTGCTTGGCCTGCGTTCGTCTGCGTGCGCGTCGCTCGACGAGGCCGCGCGCGAGCAGCGTGCGCGCGCGCTCGAACGGCATCTCGATTCGGTCGTGCTCGGCCAGCGCGCCGTCGAGTGCGGTTGTCGCGCCGCCGAGATCTCCGCGCGTGGCGAGCAGAAGCCCGCGGCAGCGCCCCCCGGTCGCGCGCGCCCAGGCGCGGTCGAGCTCGCGGCCGCGCGCCTCGAGCGCGTCGACCAGCGCCTCGGCGCGGTCGAGCCGGCCGAGCACGATCAGCGCCTCGAGCGCCTCGGGCAAGAAGAACGCGGGTACGGGCTCGGCGATGCCGTGCTGCTCGAGCGCCTGCGTCGCCGGCGCGCACGCCTCCCATGCGGCCTCAGCGTTCCCGAGCGACAGCTCGAGCAGCCCGAGCGCCGCGGCGATCCACACACCGATCCACGGGTTGCCAAGCTGCTCGACGAGCGCTGCCGCGTCCGCGCAGTCGCGGCGGACCTGCTCGGCGTGTCCGGTGTGGGCTAGCACGAGCGCGCGCTGCGCGAGCGTGGTCGCATGCGATGCGGGACTCCCGGTGAGCATCGCGATCGCCGCGGCTTCGTCGGCGAGCGTGGCCGCCTCGGCGAGATTGCCGCTGCGCGTCTCGAGCCAGCTTCGCCACATCAGCACGAAGCCGAGATCGCTTTCGTCACCGCGCTCGCGGGCGGCGGCGCTGACTGCGGCGAGGCGCTCGCGCGCCTCGGAATGCCGGCCCACGTAGAGCGCGAGGAGAGCGGCGACGACGCTGGCGCTCTGGACGAGCGGCATGATCCGGTCCGGCGTCTCGAGCGCGAGTGAGCGCTCCACCTTCTCCCAGTCCACGCCGAGCCCGCAGAGATAGTCGAAGACTGCGCACAGTGCGAGCGCCGCGGCGATGTGCGAACGATCGCCGGCCTCCTCTGCCCTCGCGAGCGCGCGGTAGGCGTGGGCAGTGCCCGCAGCAGGGTCCGCAAGCTGGCCGCTGAGGTATGCGAGCGCGAGTTCGATCGCGGCCGCTTGCAGCGCGTCGTCCGCGTGCTCTAGCGCCTCGGCGAGGAGGCGCTTGGCGGCGTCGGAGTACCCGTCGTTGTAGGTGATCTCCGCGAGGAGCCGAAGCGCGTCCGCGAGCAGCGGGCGGGGGAGGGGTCCGGCGAGCAGCTCCTCGAGCAGTGCCCGGGCACGGGTCCGGTCGCCAGCGCGGACGTGGTGCTCGGCGGCCGCGATACCCCGCTTTGCCGCGTCGCCCGGACGGTCGGGCGCCGCCAGGCGGCGGGCGTGCTCGAGCAGGTCGGCGGCGGACTCCCACGCCCCCCGCGCGCGGGCGGCCGCCGCGCCCGCCTCCAGGGCGCGGGCGATGTCCTCGTCGGCTTCGGTCGCGGCGATCGCCAGGTGGCGAGCGCGCTCCTCGGGATCGGTGATCAGGCGCGCGAGCCGGCCGTGGAGCTCCCGCACCTGCGTCCCCGTGGCGGACTCGTAGATGGCGGACGCATACAGCGTGTGCGCGAACGAGATGCGGTCGCCATCCACGGCGATGAGCCCGGTCTCCTGCGCGGCTGCAAGCGCGTCCGCGCAGGACGCTCGCTTCACGAGCGCCGCGGTCGGGTGCGAGAGCGCCGCAGCGGCCAGCAGCGTCTTCCACACCTCTTCGGGAAACCTGCGGATGCGCTCCGCGAGCAGTTCACGCACGCTGCCCGGCACCGGCAGGCGCGCCCGGGGCTCGCTCGAAGCGCTCGACCCGAGCTCGTGCACGATCTCGAGCGCGAAGAGCGGGTTGCCGCCGGATGCCTCGTGGACGCGGATGAGCGTCGGCCGGGTGAGCTTCCGATCTCGCTGCTTGAGCACGCGATAGAGCGCCGCGACCGTCAGCGGGCCGAGCTTGACGTCCGTCACCGCCTCACGCGCCGCGAGCGCGTCGGAGGTCAGGCGGGGCGGCTGATCGGCGCGCTGCGCGAAGAGCCAGCCGATCCGCGCGCCCGCCAGTCGCCGCAGGGCGAACTCGAGCACGGAGGCCGAGGCCAAGTCGAGCCACTGGACGTCGTCGATGGCGACGAGCAGCGGCTTCTCCGCGGCGAGGTTGGCGAGCAGCGAGCGGACGGCCGTGCCGAGTGTCCGCGGGTCGACCTCCCCCGCCTCGGGCTCCACCCGCAGCAGCGCGATGTCGAGCGCGCGCCGCTGCGGGACCGGCAGTTCCGCGAAGGAAGCGCTCGGCAGGTGGTCGAGCAGGTCGGAGAGGGCGGACAGCGCGAGCTTCGCCTCCATCTCCGCGGGCCGGCACGAGAGCACGCGAAAGCCGCGCTCCTCCGCCTGTCGCACCACCTCGCGCCACACGGTGGTCTTGCCGATCCCGGGCTCGCCTTCGAGGCGGAGGACGGCGAAGCGCTCGCCCGCGACGTCGAGGAAGCCGTCTGCGAGCGAGAGCTCGTGGTCGCGTCCGTATACGACGAGGGATTCCACGGCGCGCCCGATCCTCTCAGGGCTCGAGCGACCGGGCAACGAGGGTCGGCGCGGCGGCGCTAGCTGACGTGCCCACCGAGGAGGCCAAGGCGGTCCGCGCGATGCTCGACCGCGGGCTGACCGAGGACGGCACCGCACAGGCGCTCGGCTGGCCCAAGACCCGCGTCACTGCTCGCGTGAAGATCCTCGGGCTGCCCGAGCGCGCGCAACAGCTCGTCGGCGAGGGCGTCATCCACCTCTCCGCCGTCGACCAGTTGCGCGCGAGCGACATCGTCGCACCCGACCTGCTGCACGCCGTCATCGCCTACCTCGACGACGGCAACGCGCGCCGTCGGTCTGCCGTTTCACAGCGGTGAGGATTGCTTGAGACGTGCTCGCTTGCTGCCTCGGCGCGGCGCATACTGGATGTTGCACTTCTGGAGGCCGATGGCAGCGCATCAGCCGGGGCGGAGCCTCCATGTCGCCCGCCCCCACACCGACCTTCGGAGAATCGCTCACATGCAGATCAAGTTCATCCTGCCCGGCCTGGCGCTGGCGCTGGCGCTCGCACCCGCCGCTGTCGCCAAGCCGCCCGGTCAGCCCCCGTCCGCAGCCACCGCGATCACGATGAGCGCCACG
>DATMJM010000545.1:0-3282 GCA_035553935.1 Solirubrobacteraceae bacterium | reverse complement strand
TGCCCAGAGGGCGTCCCACACGGGGCGCCTTCTCTCGTTGCTGGCCGGCCAGCCAGGTACGCTGCGCGGAGGTGACGGTGGATGGAAGCTGCGACGACTGACCAGCGGCCGCTCGCGGGCGACAAGGCCGCGCGCATCGTCGACGCGATGCGCGCCTCGGTCGCCGAGCGCGGCACAGCAGGGTCGACGTTCGATCAGGTCGCCAAGGCCGCCGGCGTGTCGCGCGGGCTGCTGCATTACTACTTCGGCACGAAGGAGAAGCTCCTCGTCGAGGTCGTGCGGCGCGACTGCGACGTGCGCATGGCGGCGCTCGACGCGGCGCTCGCGCAGGCGCAGACCGCCGACGACTTCATCGCAGTGCTCGTCGCGAGCCTCGAGGACGTCGTCCGCAACGACCCGGGCTTCGTGACGCTGGTGTTCGAGCTGTTCGTGCTGTCGCGCCGCCACGAGGACGTGGCGGCCGAATTCACCGAGCTGCTGAGCCGCCCGCGCGAGCAGGTCGCGGCGCTGCTGCAGGCCAAGGAGGACGCGGGCGTGCTGCAGCTCGGCGCCGAGCCGGACGCGGTCGTCGACGTGCTCTTCGCGCTCGCCGACGGGATCTGGCTGCGGATGCTCGCCGAGGAGCGCGACTTCGGCCCGACGATCGCCGCCGCCGTGAAGTGCGTGCGGGGGTTGCTCGTCGACGTGTCGCGCGCGGCGTAGGCCGCGGCGCCGGGCTGCGCCAGCGCATGGCTGCAGCGAGCGCGGGTACGCCAACTCTCGAGGGGAGTTCGCTACAGGAAGGGAGCCGCTCATGGCCACCCAGTTGCAGGAGAAGTTCAGCGTCTCGAACCCCGATCAGGCGTGGGGCGTCGTATCCGACGTCAGCAAGCTAGTGGCGTGCGTTCCGGGCGCGAGAGTCCTCTCGGCGCAGGGACCTACGAAGGCCGACGCCGAGATCAACGTGAACATGGGCTCGATGGCGATGAAGTTCACCGGCCCCGTCGAGATCGTCGAGCAGGACGCAGGCTCCAAGCGCGCGGTCATCAAGGCCAAGGCCAAGGAGGCCGGCGGCCAGAGCAACGCCGACGGCACCGTCACGATCACGATCGGCGGCGACGGCGGCACCGTCGACGCGATCGCCAACGTCAGCGGCAAGGCCGCCTCGATGGGCGAAGGAACCGTGCAGGCGGTGCTGCAGCAGCTCGTCAAGCAGTTCACGGGCAACCTCGCGAAGGCCTAGTCCGACAACCGGCCGCGCGGACGATCTGAGCGTCGCGCAGACGGCGCGTCCCGCCGCCCGCCGCTGCGGCCGGCGCTTTCGCGGGCGACGGCGCTGACGCGGCGCCCGCGACAATGGCGGCCAGCATGCCCGCGCTGTCCGCCGACCTCCGCGAGCTCGCGGCCATCTTCGCCGGCGGGTCGATCGGCGCGATCGCGCGCGCCGAGCTGGCGCTCGCGCTGCCCGCCGACGCGGGGCAGTGGCCGTGGACGACCCTGGCCGTCAACGTCGCGGGCGCCTTCCTGCTGGGCTGGTTTGCCACGCGGCTGCAGGAGCGCCTGCCGCTGTCGGCCTACCGCCGGCCGCTGCTCGGGACGGGGCTGTGCGGCGCGCTGACGACGTTCTCTGCGATGCAGCTCGAGCTGCTGCAGATGCTCGACGCCGGCTACATCGCGCTGGCCACGGGCTACGCGCTCGCCAGCGTGAGCGCCGGCTTCGCGGCCGTCGCGTTGGCGACGAACCTCGTGCGGCGCGCGAGGCTGCGCGCGTGAGCGCGCTCGTCGTGCTCGGCGTCGGCGTGCTCGGCGGCCTCGGCGCCGTCGGCCGGTTTTTGCTCGACGGCGCCGTGGCCGCGCGCGCCGGGCGCGACTTCCCGTACGGCACGCTGGTGGTCAACGTCTCCGGCGCGTTCGTGCTCGGGGTGCTCGTCGGCGCGGCCGTCGAGGGCGACGCTGAGCGGCTTTCCGCGAACGGGCTCGTCGGCGCGTTCACGACGTTCAGCACGTGGGCGTTCGAGAGCCACCGGCTCGGCGAGGACGGGCAGCTGCGGCTGGGCATCCTGAACTTCGCCGTCAGCCTCGTCCTCGGGATCGCCGCCGTCTGGGCCGGGCGTCGGCTGGGAGGCATCCTGTGAGCGACGATTGGCTGAAGCTGACCGCGTATCTCGGCGAGCGCGATCGCGCCGGCGGCGGCTTCCTGGCGGACGCGCTGACCGAGATCTACGCACGCCACGAGCTGCGCACGAGCCTGCTGCTGCGCGGCGTCGAGGGCTTCGGCGCCCGCCATCGCCTGCACACCGACCGGCTGCTCAGCCTCTCGGAGGACCTGCCGCTCGTCTCCGTCGCGGTCGACGTCCGCGCGCGCATCGAGGCCGCGCTCGCCGACGCCGAGCGGCTGGCGCTGCGCGGGCTGCTGACGCTCGAGCGCGTGCGGATGCTCGACGGCGCGGCCGAGGCCGCCGGGCCGGCGGACGACAGCGGCGAGGAGGCCAAGCTCACGCTGTACCTCGGCCGCCACGAGCGCGCCGGGGCCATCCCGGCGTACGAGGCCGTCGTCGCGCTCCTGCGCCGCCACGGGATCGCCGGCGCCACCGTGCTGCTGGGCGTAGACGGCACCGCGCACGGCGTCCGGCGGCGTGCCGCGATGCTCGGGCGCAACGCCGACGTGCCGGTCATGGTCGTCGCCGTCGGAGCCGTCGAGCGCATCCGGGCGGCGCTGCCCGAGCTGCGCGCGATGCCGCTGCGGCCGCTCGTCACGCTCGAGCGCGTGCGCGTCTGCAAGCACGACGGCCCGCGGCCCGCGGGCGCCGATGCGGCGCCTTCGGGCGCGTGGAACAAGCTCACGGTCTACTCGGGCGAGCAGGGGCCCCCCGCGGGGCGGCCGCTGCACCACCAGCTCGTGCGCGCGCTGCGTGCGGCGGGGGCTGCCGGGGCGACGAGCCTGCGCGGCATCTGGGGCTACCACGGCGACCACGAGCCGCAGGGGGACGTGTTCTGGCAGCTGCGCCGACGCGTGCCGGTCGTGACCGTCGTCATCGACTCGGCCGCGCGCATCGCGCGGTGGTTCGCGATCGCCGACGAGCTGACGGCCGGCAGCGGGCTCGTCACCAGCGAGAGGCTCGCGAGCGTCCGCGTCTGGGACGCATAGCAACTTGCCAGCCAGGCAGCCGGTGGCATGGGCGGCCGCTGCAGCCAGCCGCTCATGCTCGCGCCCGACCGGTTCGGCCGCCGCCGGCGCCGCGGTCCGCGCGGCGCGGGCGCTCGTGTTCGTCGCCGCGCGGTCTGGGCTAGCCCGACGCCCGC
>DATMJM010000544.1:0-4269 GCA_035553935.1 Solirubrobacteraceae bacterium | reverse complement strand
CCGTAGGCGACGACTGGTTTTTGGCCCCGATCGACGCGCCCGTCGGCCACGTGATCGCGATCTCCTCGCTCGTCGTGACCGACAGCTTCGGCGTCCGCACGCGGATCCGCTCGGCGCGCGAGGTCGACGGCGCGGCCTCGCCGTGGCGGATGTTCGACCTCGGCGCGCAGCTGCCCGCCGACGACGTGCTGCTGCTCGCGCCGAGCGTGGGCGCGAGCCTGCAGGGGCCGGCGGTCGAGCGCGTCGTCCTCGCGCGCGACGAGATGGCGAACCTCGCCTGGGCGATCGAGGAGCGCGTCGATCGCGGGGACGGCGCCGGCGCCGAGCGCTCGGCCGAGCTGCCGATCGAGGATCGCCGCCGGCGCGCGCTGGCGGCGGCGTCGGGCGCCGAGCTGTGGTGGCGGCTGATGACCGACGTGCCGGCGAGCTGGCTGGCGCTCGCGCCGGCCGGCCGGCCCGGCGAGCGTCCCACCGGGCTCGCCCTGCGCCGCTTCCGCGGCGACGACGGCGAGCTCGTCGACCCCGCCGGGCGGCTGCTGGGCGAGCTCGGCGGGCTGATGCTCTTCGGCGAGGAGGTGCCGCGCGCCGGCGTGACCGTCGAGCGCGCAAGCCAGCGCGCGCGCTGGCTGCTCGGGCGCACGGCCCTGTGGAGCGGCCGCCAGGCGCTGCCCGGCCGCGGCGAGTTGCGCAGCGGGCTGCGCTTCGACGCCGCCGACCCGGCATCCTGATCGCAGCCGCGCGGACCCGAGCGGACGCCCGTGGCTCAGCCCTCGCGCGCGCTCGCGGGCGCCGCGGTCGATCGCGTTACTGGACTTGCGCGGGCGGCCTTGGTTAACGTCGACGCGACCGCGCATGACATCGGCAACAGTAACCCGCGAGGAGGCCGACCTCCTCGAGCGCCTGCGCGCCGGGGACGAGCGGGCGTTCGAGGCACTCGTTGAGAGCTACTACGGGACGATGCTCTCGATCGCGCAGACGTACGTGAGGACGCGCTCCGTCGCCGAGGAGGTCGTCCAGGACGCGTGGCTCGGGGTGCTCCGGGGCCTGGACCGCTTCGAGGGCCGAAGCTCGCTGAAGACGTGGATCATCTCGATCGTCATCAACATCGCGAAGACGCGCGGCGTCCGGGAGTCACGCAGCCTGCCGTTCGCGACCCTGGCGGCCGACGACGACGAGCCCGCCCTGTCGGCGGACCGCTTCCGCAGCGCGAACGACGCCTTCCCGGGCCACTGGTGGACGCCGCCGGCCGATTGGAGGGCGCTGCCGCAGGAGGTCCTGCTGGGGCGCGAGACGCTTGGGGTCGTCAAGCGGGCGATCGACGCGCTGCCCGACGCGCAGCGGACGGTCATCGCCATGCGCGACCTGGCGGGCTGCAGCGCCGAGGAGGTCTGCGAGACGCTGTCGATCTCCGAAGGCAACCAACGGGTACTTCTGCACCGTGCGCGCGCGCGGGTACGGGCGGCGCTCGAACGGCATCTCGATGGCTGACAACACCGAGCACATCACCTGCCAGGAGGTCGTCGACCTCGTCAGCGACTACATCGAGGCGGCGTTGCCGAGCGAGCAGGCCGCCCTGTTCGAGCAGCACCTGAACTTCTGCGACGGCTGCATGAACTACGTCGAGCAGCTGCGCACGACGGTTGCGTCCGTCGGCGCGCTGCGCGAGGAGGCGGTCCCGGACGATGTGAAGGCCCAGCTCCTGGCCACCTTCCGCGACTGGAGACACACGTGATCGCCTACAAGTTCCTGCGCTCCGACGGCCGCGGCGTCTTCACCGGCTTTCGATGGCCGCTGCCCGAGGGGGCGCCGGGCGCGTGGGTGCACGCCCACGTCGATCCGTGCCGCAGCGGCATACACGCGTGCCGCGTGGGCGACCTGCCGCTGTGGTTCGGCGCGGAGCTCTACGAGATCGAGCTCGAGGGAGATGTCGTGCACGAGCCGTCCAAGCTCATCGCGGCGCGCGCGCGGCTCCTGCGCCGTATCGACCGCTGGGACGACGGCCTGCGCGCCGACTACGTGAGCTGGTGCGCGGGCCGCGCGCACGAGATGGCGCGGGGTGCCGCGCTCGACGGCTACGACGTGATGGTCGATCCGTGCGCGGCGCAGGGTGGGGCGTCCGTCGGCTTCGTGGTCGCCCGCATCGCCGAGGAGCTTCACGGGATGGACGGATACCGCGCCGAGCGCGGCCGCCAGGCCGAGTGGCTCGCGCAGCGGCTGGGAGTCTCCTCGCAACAGGTCAGCTGACGGCGTAGCGATCCCACGGCCACGGCTGGGCGCTGCCGTAGCGCTCGATCGTCGGCCCGCACGGCGGCGCGACGCGGCCGAGCAGGCCGCCGTCGACGCGCAGGATGCGCGCGCGGAACACGCGGCAGAAGGGGTCGTCGGCGAGCCGGCGTTCGGCGCCGGCGCCGCGGGCGACGGTGATCGCCCCCTCGAAGTGCGACGCGTCCCGCAGCAACGTCGAGACGCCGTCGAACGGCCGGCCGGCGAGCGCGGCGCGGCGCGCCTGCTGCACCGCGAGGTCGTCGAAGGGCAGGCGCACGCCCTCCGGTGGGCGAACGAGCGACACCCAGGCGCCGTCGCCGCTCGGGTCGACGATGCGCGCGTCGATCCGTCGCGCGTCGCGCGTGGGGCGGTGGCGACGCCGCCAGGCGGCCAGCCAGCCGGCCGCGCTTCCGTCGCGCTCGTAGACGCGGGCCTGCGCGTCGGCGCTCACGGCGGCCGCGTCGACGAGCGCCAGCCAGCACCAGCTCATGGCGTCGGCGCCTCCCAATCGGGCCTGATCGCGCGCGTGATGTGGCGCATGTCCTGGCGCAGCTCCTCGAGCGTGGGGCGCCCCCAGAACCAGTAGCCGTCGTAGAGGCGGTGGACGGTCAGGTCCGCAAACAGCGTGAAGACGGCCGGCACGTACGGATGGTTGACGGTGTCGGTCGTCTCGCGCAGGCGCAGCTGCTCCTGCACGCTGCGCTCAGGGTCGCTGAGGAACGTCCAGCGGGCGCCGAGGCCGGCCCGGAACGCCGCCGAGACCTCGGGCGGGTCCACGCTGACCGAGACCATCCGGCAGTACGCGACCTCGGCCTCGTCCTGCAGGGCGACCAGCTTGCGGAAGAACGCCTGCTCCTTGGGGCACCACCAGCCCCGGAAGAACTGCAGGATCACCGGGTCGCCGCCGGCCAGCTCGCTCAGCCGGCGGGTGTTGCGGGCGTGGTCGAGCAGGGAGAAGTCGAGGAAGCTCATGCCGCCTCCACGGCAACCGAGAACTCCGCGGTGAACGGCGGCGCGCCAGGCAGCGCGCGTCGCAGGCCGACCGCGGAGCGCAGCGCATCGACGGGCGCGGTCATCGGCTCGAAGCAGATGAACTGCGCGCCGCGCGGCGAGTACACCTGCGCGACCGGGAAGCCGACGTGATGGGTGACGGTGAGCGTTCGCCGCCCGTCGCTCACCGCGAAGAAGGCGCCGTCCGCGAGGCCGTCGTAGCCGTCGTCGAAGGCGAGCTCTGCGAGCTCGAAGCGCGCGGGAGGCTCGCCGCGACCGTGGCCGGTGGGAATGCCGCGCGGGTCGAGCTCCAGGTGCCGGCGGCGCGGAAGGCGCAGCGCCCAGCGGCGCCGGTCGCTGCCCGGGAGCCGTAGGTGGGGGTGAAAGCCGAAGGCAACGGGCACCGGGGCGCCGCCCGTGGCGTTCAACGTCGTCGTGACGGTCAGCGCCTGCGGCGTGAGGCGCGCGGCGATCGTCAGCTCGTGGCTGAACGGAAAGCCGGCGAGCAGCGACCGGTCGGCCGCGAAGTCCAGCGACGCCCGCAGGCACGCGCCGTCGTCGTCGGCAGTCAGGAACTCGATCTCCCAGCCGGGGTGCGCGTGCAGCAGGCCGTGGATCGGGAGCCCCTGGTCGTCGCGCGTCACGTCCTCCAGGCGCACGCGGCGGCCGTGCAGCTCGTAGGCGTCGCCGCTCAGCCTGTTGGCCCACGGGTGAAGCAGCGGCAGTCCCATCACCGCACCGTTGTCGCGATACGCGCGCAGGCCGTGACGGCGGTCGAGCAGCTCCTCGCCGGCATGCGTCAGCGACACGCCGATCATGCCGAGCTCCGGCACGAACGTCGCCCCCAGCTCACCGGCCGAGAGCGTGGCCGCGTCGAGACCCTCGAAGGCCGGTGAGCTGGGGGCGACGTTCGTGCCGGAGCTCGGCATGATCGGCGTGTCGCTGACGCATGCCGGCGAGGAGCTGCTCGACCGCCGTCACGGCCTGCGCGCGTATCGCGACAACGGTGCGGTG
>DATMJM010000543.1:0-3128 GCA_035553935.1 Solirubrobacteraceae bacterium | reverse complement strand
CTTCGAGCAGCGCCAGGAGCGCGAGCGGGCGCGCTGGCGGCTGTTTTTGGTGCGCAAGCGCAGCTCGCTGAAGCATCGCGTGCACGCCCAGCTGCTGGCGTTCGGGCACACCTGCCCGGTCAGCGACCTGTTCGGGCGCCAGGGCCGCGAGCTACTCGAGCGCCTGGACTTCCCCGAGCCCTGGCGCGGCGGCGTGCTGGCGTCGGTGTCAAGCAGCACTGAAAAATGTTGGTTGATCGGCATCGAAAAATGTCGGTGGGTGGGGCCGGTTCAGGCGGTCGCGTCGTGCGCGACGGGGTGCTTGAGGGCGTCGAGACGGCCTTTGAGCCTGTAGCTGGGGCCGTTGATCGCGAGGACTTCGGCGTCGTGGAGGAGGCGGTCGAGGATCGCGGCGGCGAGTGCTTCGTCGCCGAAGGTGTCGGCCCATTCACCGACGGTCTTGTTGGACGTGACGATCGTCGAGCCGCGGGTGTAGCGGCGGTTGACGATGGCGAAGATGCGGTTGGCGTCGGCGCGATCCAGCGGCAGGTAGCCGGCTTCATCGATCACCAGGACGTGCGGGCGCTGCAGCTGGGCGAGCTTGGTGTTGAGCTTGCCGTGAGCCGGGCGGGGTTCCGCGGAGACCGGGTTAGTTGGTTTCCCTCTTGATCATGAGAGGGAGAGATGGACCGTACTGCTCGGGCTCAGAGTCTCGAACTCGGCTGGCGGAAGATCGCCGAGGGACTCATGTAGCCGGACGGTGTTGAACCAGCCGACGTACTCGACGATCGCAAGCTCGAGTTGTGTGCGCGTGCGCCAGACGCGGTCGGCGATGAGCTCGGTCTTGAAGCTGTCGACGAAGCTCTCGGCCATGGCGTTGTCGTACGCATCGCCGACGCTGCCGATCGACGCGAGGACGCCGTGGTCGTCGAGGACCTGCGCGAACGCGTAGCTGGTGTACTGCGATCCCGCGTCGCTGTGATGCACGAGCTGGACGTCGGCGCCGGCCGCGCGGCGTGTGAGCGCCATCCGCAGGGCGTCGAGGACGAGATCGGTGCGCATGTGGCTGGCGAACTGCCAGCCGACGACCCGGCGGCTGAAGGCGTCGATGACGAAGCTGAAGAACACGACGCCCTCCCAGCAGCGCAGGTACGTGAAGTCGGCCACCCACAAGGCGTCCGGCCGAGTAGCGCTGAAATCGCGTCCGACGAGATCAGGCGCCCGCCGCGCCGTCGGGTCGGCGATTGTGGTGCGCCACGGCTTGCCGCGCCGCTTTGCGCCCTGGATGTCGTTGGCGGCCATCAGGCGTCGAACGCGGTCACGACCGACGTCCTCGCCGGCGCGCCGAAGCGCCTTCCACATCCGCCGGTAGCCGTAGGCGCAGTAGTTGGCCTCGTGCAGCTCGCGGATGCGCTCCAGCAGCCGCTCGTCCTCGGTCGCCCGCGCCGAGCGTTCGCCCGAGCGGCGCCGGTAGTAGGCCGACTGCGACACCCCGAGCGTGCGGCAGATGAGCTCGACAGCGAAGCGGCCGCGCTCCTGCTCGATGAACGCGCTCACCTCCGCGGGGTCCCGTCGAGCTCCTTCGCGAAAAACACCGACGCGGCCTTGAGGATCTCGTTGGCCTTCCTGAGCTCGCGGTTCTCACGCTCAAGCGACTTCAAGCGCTCGCGCTCCTCAGTCGTCAGACGGTCGTTACGCGTGCCGGCGTCGGCTTCGGCCTGGCGCACCCACAGCCGCAGTGCTTCCTTATGGACGCCGAGATCGCGGGCGACATGCGCGATCGGGCGCTGCGACTCGAACACGAGTCGGACCGCGCGCTCGCGCAGCTCCTCGGAGTACTTCTTCGGGCGTGGCATCGCTGGGACCTTCTCCTCTCACCAGGACAGAACCTGGTTTCGAGGCCTCCGTCAAATCCAGCCTGGCTCATCAATTGTCACAGCGAAAATCGTGGCGACTTTCCTGGCTGGTTTTATGCTCCACGTTGCTTACGCGGAGGCGGGCACCTACAAGTTGTACTCGTGCAATGTCCCTGGTCGAGCCACAACATTGCCCTCAACGGCCCCGTGGACGGTCGAACTCGACGGGTTGAACACCTTTGCATACAACGAATGCGCTAGCGGCGGAAGCTTCGGCATAGCGCTGAACGTCCGGTTCATGCGTGCATTTGGCATGGCGAGGCTCACCCTGGCGCGGCCGCCTGCAGGGCCGCAGGCAGCCATCGGAATTGTTCGGTACCGAACCTGGATCAAAGCAGAGTTGGCTGGAACTGGCGCACCAGCGTTCATTGATGATGGCGGCGCGTTCGCTCCTCCGGGAGGGGCCAACGCTGACGAAAGTCCGTGGGTCAGCGAAGCGTTCTTGCCGACGAACCCGGCGGTTCATATCCGACTCCACTGTTCAGCAGGTGACTGCTATCTCGATAGCGGCAGACCACTGCAAGTCCGCGGGGTGGAGGCTGACCTACACGAGGATGGGCCGCCATCGGGAGTGATCGAGGGTGGAACACTGACGGGTGGTCGAATCGAAGGTGGGCGAGCCACCGTCAGTTATAGTGCAACGGATCCGGAGTCCGGAGTCGCGCGAGTCGAGGTCTTGCTCGATGGAGCGGTAGTGGCGGGTGACAATCTCGACGGTAATCCAGTGCTGTGCCCACACACAGACTGGAACGCATGCCCACTACGGCATTCGGGCGACCTCGCGATTGACGTGTCTCGCATGCCCGCAGGCGCCTATTCAGCGGCACTTCGAGTCACAGATGCTGCTGGAAACCGCAGCCTTGTTGCTGCGCCTCAACCCGTCGTCATCGGTACCGCGGTTCTGCCACGAGCAGGTGCCCAGCTTACTGCCGGTTTTCCGGGATCACGCGCCAGTTACACGACAAACTTCGGGCGGTCGGTCCAGGTTCGCGGTCAACTGACGGACCTGAGTGGGCAGCCGATTCCGTTTGCGCACGTTGCGGTCGTCGACAAGCGCCTGACTAGCGGCCGACCACGAATCGCGACTACAGATGTGCGCGGGCGGTTTACGTACCTAGCGTCCGGACGGAAGCCGTCGCGCTCGATCGAGTTTCAATACTTCGCGCGCCCAGACGACTCGAAGCCGGTCGCGTCCCGCCGGTTGAAACTCCGAGTTCGAGCAGGCAGCTTGTT
>DATMJM010000542.1:0-3200 GCA_035553935.1 Solirubrobacteraceae bacterium | reverse complement strand
GAGCAGGACCTCGTGCTCTACCGCGTCACCCAGGAGGCGCTGACGAACATCGCACGGCACGCCGACGCACGGCGCCAGCAGCTCGTCGTCGAGCACGCGGACGGTCATGTGGTCGTCGTCGTACGCGACGACGGACGCGGGTTCGACGAGCCGCCGCCGCACCACGGCGGCATCCGCGGCATGCAGGAGCGGGCGTTGCTCGTGCACGGCACCGTCGACGTGAGGTCCGCGCGCGGCGACGGGACAGAGGTCGTCCTGCGCGTTGCGGTCGGCGCGGCATGACGACCCCGCTGAAGACGCGGCTGATCATCGCCGACGATCATGCGATCGTCCGTCGCGGGCTGCAGTCGCTGTTTGATCCGCAACAGGACTTCGAGGTCGTCGCGCACGCGAGGGACGGCGTCGAGGCGGTGCAGCAGGTCCTCGAGCACAACGTGGATCTCGCGGTGCTCGACATCTCCATGCCCCGCAAGAGCGGGCTTGCCGCGGCGCGCGAGATCAGGCAGCGGCGCCCGCAGACGCGCGTCCTGATGCTCTCGATGCACGACAACGAGGAGTACTTCTTCGAGGCTCTGAAGGCGGGCGCCGCCGGCTATGTGCTCAAGTCGGCCGCCGATCGCGAGCTCGTCGAGGCCTGCCGCGCGACGATGCGCGGCGAGCCCGTCATCTTCGGCGGCGCCGTCACCGCGCTCATCCGCGACTACCTCGATCGGGTGCGGCGCGGCGAGGATGGCCATGAGGACCTGCTGTCGCCGCGGGAGCTCGAGGTCGTCAAGCTCATCGCCGAAGCGCGCACGAACGCGCAGATCGCGCAGCAGCTCGTGATCAGCCAGAAGACCGTCGAGCGCCACCGCGCGAACATCCTCGAGAAGCTCGGCATGCGCGACCGCGTGGAGCTCACGCGCTATGCGATCAGGCGCGGGCTGATCGAGCCCTGACGCCGGGCGGTGCGACTCGCGGCCCGATGCGCCGAGCCAGATCGGACCGCGGTGTCGACCTCGTGGGCGTCGGTCGCGCCGCCGAGTAACGGGGTCTGCACCTCATGCGACGATGAATCGTCGCCCGGCCGGGCAGTAACGCAGATGTGAATCCGGCCGATCGCGTACCGCAGCGCCGCTTCTCGGCGTCGTCGCGCGCGGCGATCGCGGCCGCCGCCGCCTGCCTCGCGGCGCTCGGCACCGGGCTGCTGACGGGCGCCGGCGGCATCGACGTGGCGTGGGCGCCGACCTGGGAGCTGCGGCTCGCGTTCGAGCTCGACGGCCTCGCGGCGCTGTACGGGCTGCTGGCAGCGGGCGTTGGACTGCTCGTCTTCGTCTACGCGTCGGCCTACGTCCCGCGCCACCTCGCCCGCCAGCAGCGTGGCCGCGGCGAGGAGGCGCGCCTGCACGCTGCGATGGTCCTGTTCCTCGTCTCGATGATCGGCCTCACGACGGCGCAGGACCTGATCGCGCTGTTCGTGTTCTGGGATCTCACCGCCGTCGCGTCATGGCTGCTGATCAGCTTCGACCGCCATGACCGCGACGCGCGGCTGTCCGCGCTGATGGCGCTGCTCGTGACCGCGGTGTCCGCGGTGCTCATGCTGATCGGGATCCTCATGCTGCGCGTCGAATACGGCACCACGCAGCTGCCCGAGCTGCTGGCGGTCGCGCAGGAGGGGACGACGGTCACGGCGGCGATGGCGCTGATCGCCGTCGCGGCGCTCGCGAAGAGCGCGCAGGTGCCGTTTCACTTCTGGCTGCCGCGCGCGATGGCGGCGCCCACGCCCGTGTCCGCCTACCTGCACTCGGCGGCGATGGTTGCGGCCGGCGTCTTCCTGCTCAGCCGCGTGCATCCGCTCGTCGCGCTCGACGCGCGCCTGCTCGACGCGCTGATCGTCGTCGGGCTTGCGTCGATGGGGATCGGCGGCGTGCTCGCGCTCGCCGCCGACGGGTTCAAGCGCCTGCTGGCCTACTCGACGGTCGCGCAGTACGGCTATGTCGTGACGATGCTCGGCGTCGGCGGGGAGGTCGGCGCCGCCGCAGCATGCTTCTACGTCCTGGCCCACGCGCTGGCCAAGAGCGCCCTGTTCATGACGGCCGGCGCGGTGACCGAGGCCACGGGCGCCAAGGCGCTGCAGGATGTCGGCGGGCTGGCACGCCGGATGCCGCTGCTTGCGGCGGGCAGCGGCGCAGCCGTCGCGGCCGTCGCCGCGCTGCCGCTCACGATCGGCTTCTTCAAGGACGAGCTGTTCTTCAAGGCCTCCCTGGAGCACGGCACGACGCTCGCCGCGCTGTCCGTCGCCGGCGCGGCGCTGACGTTCGCCTACATGGCCCGGTTCTGGTCGGGCATCTTCCTGGGGCCGCGGCGCGCGGAGCCCGAGCGCGTCGAGCGCCGCCTCGTCTGGCCGGTCGCGCTGCTGGGCGCCGCGACGGTCGCCGGCGGCGTCGTCGCGGCGCCTTTTGCCGAGCTCGCGCGTGGCGCCGCAGCCGTCACGCACGACGCGGACGTCAAGCTCGACGTCGCGTACCACCTCGATGCGCGCGCCGAGAACCTCATGGCGCTAGGCGCCTACGGCGGCGGCCTGCTGCTGCTCGCCGGCAGGCGGCTGCTGGCGGCGCCGCTGGCGCTCCTCGAGCGCGCGGGCAACGCCTACGGCCCGGAGCGCGCCTACGGCATCGGGCTGCGCGGCGTCAACCGCCTGTCCAACCGGCTGCACGACATCGAGGTGCGCGACCTGCGCGCGCGGATCGCGGCGGTGATCGTCCCCGGCGGCGCGCTCGTCGCGCTCGGCGTGGTGCTCACGCCCACCGCCGATGCCTACCACCTGGGCCAGACCACCTCGCAGGACATACCGCTCGTCATCGCGCTGACGATCTGCGTGCTGGCTTCCGTCGCCGTGACCCGGCCGCGCCGGCACCTCGCGCTGGCGCTGGCGCTGTCGGGCGTCGGGTTCGCGCTGGCGACGACATACTCGCTGATGGACGCGCCCGACGTGGCCCTCGTCGCCGTCCTGATCGAGACGATCTTCGCGCTGTTGTTCGTGGGCGTGTTCGCGCTGCTTCCGAGCGAGGTCCTGGAGCGCGAGGCGCGGCTGCGCATCGGCCGCTCGCGGCGCATCCGCGACATCGCGATCGCCTGCGGCGCCGGACTCGTCACGACGCTGGTCGTGTGGTCGGCGTTCTCGCGCCCGCGTCCCGACGAGCGGATGGCCGAGCGCCACG
>DATMJM010000541.1:0-2018 GCA_035553935.1 Solirubrobacteraceae bacterium | reverse complement strand
TCCTTGACGTCCTCGTTGAGCGCGACGACCGTCACGCCGCCCGGCAGGCTGACGATCGGGTCGTGGCGGCGCATGAACGCGAAGGACTCCTCGGCGTTTCGGTCCGCGAAGACGCCGAGCAGGTCCGACACCCGCTCGGTCAGCTCGTTGCGCCGGTCGCGCAGGCGCTCGGCCGTCTCGCGGATCTCGTCGAGGACCCCCACGCGCCGCCCTCAGCCGGCCGTGCCGTCGGCCAGCGCGGCGAGCGCCGTCATGCCCGGCACGAAGAGGTACTCGCCGCCGCGCGTGCGGACGAAGGACTTTTGCGGGGCGAGGAAGAACGGCGGCGTGCCCTGGACCGTCATCTTCCCCGTGCCGTACGGGTCGCCGAGCAAAAAGTCCTTGTCGTGGCCGAGGCCGAAGATGTTGCCGGCGTTCAGCCACTGCACCTGGACGCCCTCGAACTGGCGCGAGATGCTGCCCTGGAAGCTCACGAAGACGAGCCCGCGATCCTCGCCGTCGTCGTCCAGCACCTTCTCGGGCAGCGGCCGTCCGTACGGCATCCCGCGGCGGATCATCCGGTGGCGGAAGCTCAGGTGTCCGTCGAAGCCGACGACGCCCTTCGGCCCGCGCACCGCCGCCAGCGCGTCGCGCGGGTTGGAGCGGCGGATGTGGGCGCCGAGCGGGCAGCGCATCCCTTCGACGTCGCCGTCGTAGCGAAAGTCGTTGCCGCCGGGCGTCTTGGGATCGAAGTGCTCGGGCGCCCGGTCGGGGTACTTCACCAGCGGCGCGCCGTCGGCCCACCGGCCGACGACCTTCGCCGCGAGCTTGTGCTCGTCGCCGTCCTCGTAGAGCTGTGCGGCGTCGCGCATGACTCGCCGCCACAGCGCGACGTCCTGGTAGAGCTTGCGCCAGACCATGTACGTGCCGCTCTTGCCCAGCGGCGCGGCGGGCGCATTGGGCAGCCGCCGCTTGGGGTCCACGCGGGTGTCCTCGTCCGGATAGCCGAGGATGAACTCGCCCGGCGACAGCGCGCGCCACCTGCCGCCCTTCAGCGGCACGCCGCCGCCGCGCGCCTTGTCGTCGCTGGAGCCCTCGATCGCCGGCTGCGCGAAGCCGTCGGCGTGGCCGAAGTGCTCGCGCGCGCCCGGCAGCAGCTCTGTGTCCTGCTGGCAGACGATCCGCAGGCCCCCGACCTCGTCCATCGCCGCCTTCATCTTGCCGAGCGCCCGCTGGTGGTCGGAGGTCTGCTGGGCGTTGATCGTCAGCAGGACGTGCGCGTCACCCGTGCCAAGCCCCCGCTCCCACTCGCCCGGATCGCTGGGGCCGACGTCGCCGAGCAGCTCCGAGCGGGTGGCCATGCCCTCGCGGAACTCCTGCGAGAAGGAGCCCACCATCTCCTCGGAGACGCCCAGCGCGTGCAGCCCGTCGGCCGTGACGGAGACGTTCAGCGTCGTCAGCGGCTTCTCCCCCTTGCGCCATGGCGCCGCCGTCGTGACGTGGTCCACGACGCCGGCGAACCAGGTGCGCGCCTGCTCGGGAGGGCACTCGATCTTCACGAACGCGTACGTCGTGCAGTCGTAGTCGTTGCCGTAGGCGCGCAGGATGTCACCCTGGATGTCGCCGAGATCCATCCGCACCGTGGACGGCGCCATCAGCCCTTGCCTCCGAAGTCGGCGAGGAACGCCTGCTGCAGGGCCCCGGGGTCGAGCCCCTGCGACCTCACGGCGAACTCGATCATCCGCTCGCGCTGGCGCAGGCTGCGCTTGACGGTGCCGACCGTCGCGTGGCCGTAGGGGGCGTAGAAGATGCCGGTGTTGATCTGGTTGTGCTTGAGGTACTTCTTCAGCTCCGCGCCCTTCGCGCTCGCCGGGCAGCCCACGCAGCGGCCCCAGATCTCCTTCGCCTCGGGGGCGAGCTTCTCGCACAGCTCGTCGAGGTAGCTCTCGAGGTCGCCGTCGAAGTTGCTCGTGAAGATGAGGTACGGCAGGTCGAGGTGCTCCTCGTGGCGCTGGCCCCAGGAGGGGTCGTTGTGGAAG
>DATMJM010000540.1:0-5941 GCA_035553935.1 Solirubrobacteraceae bacterium | reverse complement strand
TCGTCGAGGCGGTCGAGCCCGGCGCTGGGCGCCCCGAGAGCTCCTTGATCAGCCGCCCCTCGCCCGCCGTGATCGTCAGCTCCGGACCGATCGGCGTCGCCCCCTGCGACACGCACGGCAGCAGCTCGACGCCGTCGAAGCGCACGCCGACCGCGCCGCCGGAGACGACCCGATCGCCGAGGAACAGGGCCGCCTGGCCGCGCAGCGTACGGACGCTCGAGATGCCGCCGAGCACGGGCACGCCGGGCGAGCGGCCGGCGAGCTCGGCGAGCACGGCGTCGGTGGGGAAGGAGTACGGGTCCGGCAGCAGGATCGCGCCGCCCGCGCCCTGCAGATCGGGCACGCCGGCGATCGCGACGCCGTCCTCGACCTCCGTGACCTCCGCGTGGAACGCGGACACGATCCCGTTCTCGAAGGCGGCGGCCCAGACCGCCACCGCGGTTCCGCCCTCGATCTCGCGCCCGTCGCCGACGACCCCGCCCGCCCCGCAGCCGATCAGCACGTCGGGCTGCAGCGCGTCGTGGACGCCTTCGAGCGTCGCCTCCGGCGCGGCGAGGTGCGCGCCGCACGCGAACACCACCGCGAGGTCGATGTTCGACCCGGCGAGCTGCGAAGCCACCCTCGCGGCCGCCTCGACAGCGCCCACGCGAGGATCCGATGCGGTCGACAGGGCACACGCGATGCGCACGCTCATCGCCAGCGGACGATACTCGCCCGCACGCGCGCCCATACTGCCTGTCGTGCGGTCAGACGTGCTCGCTCTCTTCGGCCCGACGGGAGTCGGCAAGACCGATGTCGCGCTCGCGCTCGCCGACCTGATCGGCGACCGCGGGGAGCGCGCCGTCGCCGTCTCCGCCGACGCACTGCAGGTCTACCGCGGCCTGGAGCTTCTGACCGGCGTGCCCGACGCGGCGCAGCGCGAGCGCCTGGAGCATCGGCTCGTCTCCTTCGTCCCGGTCGCGCAGCGGTTCTCCGTCGCGCAGTACGCGCGGCTCGCGCACGCCGAGATCGACGGCCTGCTCGCGGCGGGCGCCATGCCGATCGTCGTCGGCGGCACCGGCCTGTACCTGCGCGCGGCGCTCGCCGAGCTCGAGCTGCGCCCGCCGCCGCCGGCCGGGCTGCGCGAGCGCTGGCAGGCCGAGCTGGATGCGCGCGGATCGGAGGCGCTGCACGCCGAGCTCGCGCGCGCCGCGCCGTGGGCGGCCGAGAAGATCGACCGGCGCGACCGCCACCGCATCGTCCGGGCGCTCGAGCTCCACGATCGCGGCGCGCTCGAGCCGCCGCCGCGCGACAGCCAGCTTTGGACGAGCCAGACGCGCCACCCGACGCGCCTCGTCGGGCTCGTGCGCGAGCGCGACGAGCTCTACGAGCGCATCGACGCGCGGGTCGACGCGATGGTCGCGGCCGGCGCGGCGGAGGAGGTGCGCCGGGCGCACGCGGCCGGAGCGTCGCCGACCGCGCGCGCGGCGCTCGGCTTCAAGGAGCTGCTCGAAGGCGACGTCGAGGCGATGAAGCGGCGCACGCGCCACTATGCGCGCCGGCAGTTGACGTGGATGCGCAAGCTGCCCGATGTCGAGCTCGTGGACCTGACCGGCGACACACCCGAGCACGTGGCGAGACGCCTCCTGCGATGAACACGGCCGTCCGCGGCCAGGACCCGGAGCGCGTCGCGGCCCTCATAGACTCCGCGCCCGCATGACCTTCCGCTTCGAGAAATGGCAGGCGCTCGGCAACGACTACCTCATCTTCGAGGAGCGCGCGCTGCCGTTCGAGCTCACGCCGGCGCGCATCGAGCGCATCTGCGATGTTCACACCGGCGTCGGGTCCGATGGGGTCCTGCTGCTCGGCGCGCCCGACGAGCCCGGCTTCGTCGCACGGCTGCGGATCTTCAACCCCGACGGCTCCGAGGCCGGGCTGTCGGGCAACGGCGCGCGCGAGGCCGTCATGTACCTGAGGCGAAACGGCTGGGCCGACGCAGACCGCTTCTCGATCCAGACCGCCGCCGGCGAGATCCGCCCCCACATCACCGGGCCGGACACGTGCACGCTTGACATGGGCCGCGCGCGGACGTCGTCCGACGACTTCCCGTCGGGCGGCGCGGACGGCACCGGCGAGCTGCTCGCGGGCGGGCGCAGCTGGCGCTTCCAGCACGTCGCGGTCGGCAACCCGCAGTGCGCGATCCACCACCCCGACCGCGGCGCGCTCGAGGCGCTCGACCTCGCGGCGATCGGGCCGCAGATCGAGCGCCACGAGCTCTTTCCGAACCGCACGAACGTCTCCTGGTATGCCGAGCTCGAGCCCGGCGCGATCCGCGCGCGCATCTTCGAGCGCGGAGTGGGGGAGACGATGTCCTCGGGCACGGGCGCCAGCGGCGCCGCGATCGCCTACGTGCTGCGCGGCGGCGAGTCGCCCGTGACCGTCCACCTCGACGGCGGCGAGCTGACCGTCGACGTCGCCGAGGACCTGCACTTCGACCTGACCGGATGGGCCCGGCCCGTGTACCGCGGCGAGCTCGCCGCCGACTTCCGCACCGAACTGGAGAACATGTGAAGCCCAGCAAGCGCCTCGACCTCATCCCGCCCTACCTGTTCGCCGAGCTCGAGCGCAAGATCGCCGCCAAGCGCGCGGCGGGCGTCGACGTCATCTCGCTCGGCATCGGCGATCCCGACCGGCCGACGCCGGCGCTCATCGTCGAGGCGATGCAGGAGGCCGTCAGCGAGCCCGAGACGCACCGCTACCCCGCCAACCGCGGCCGCCGGGACTTCCGCGAGGCGGTCTCGGACTTCTACATGCGCCGCTTCGACGTCGAGCTCGACCCGGCGACCGAGGTCATGCCGGCGATCGGGGCGAAGGAATGCATCTTCAACCTCAACCTCGCGTTCCTGGACGCCGGCGACGCCGCACTGAGCGCCGATCCCGGGTACCCGGTGTACACGGGCGGGCCGCTCATCGCCGGCGGCGAGCCCGTGCTCATGCCGCTGCTGCCGGAGCACGGGTTCACCCCGGACCTCATGGCGATCTCCGACGCCGACCGCGCGCGCGCGAAGCTCATGTTCTTCAACTATCCGAACAACCCGACAGGCGCGGTCGTGCGGCAGGGCTTCTTCGAGGAGGTCGTCGGCTACTGCCGGGGCACCGACATCCTCGCCGTCCACGACAACGCGTACTCCGAGACGACGTACGACGGGTACCGCGCGCCTTCGTTCCTGGCGACGCCGGGCGCCAAGGACGTGGGCGTCGAGGTCTTCTCGTGGTCCAAGGGCTACAACATGACCGGCTGGCGCTGCGCCGCGATCGTCGGCAACGCCGATGCGATCGACCACTACTGGCGCCTGAAGACGAACATCGACTCCGGCCTGTTCGACGCGATCCAGCTGGCGGGCATCGCCGCGCTCAGCCCCGACGCGGACGGCGACAAGAAGGAGATGAACGCGCTGTACACGCGCCGCCGCGACCTCGTCGTCGACGCGCTGCGCGAGATCGGCGTCGAGGTGGTCCCGCCGAAGGGCACGATCTACATCTGGGCACCCGTGCCGGCGGGCTTCGAGAGCGCGGCGGCTTACTGCGAGCACGTGCTCGAGGAGGCCGCCGTCGTGATCTCGCCCGGGGGCGCGTACGGACCGAACGGCGAAGGCTTCTTTCGCATCTCCCTGACGACCCCCGACGACCGCCTCATCGAGGCCGTCGAGCGGCTCGGCCGGCTCGTTGGCTGACCGCGGCTCTGCGATGCGACTCGCCGCCACAGCCGTGCTGACGCTGGCCTGCGCGACCGCGCTGGGCGCCTGCGGCACCTCGGAGGAGGACGAGGTGCGTGCCGTCGTGCAGGAGTTCAGACGCGCGCTCGACGAGGACGACGGCACGCGCGCCTGCCGGCTGCTGACGGCGCGCGCGGCGCGCGACGTGACCGACTGCCCGCGCAACATCGCGAGCATCGACCCCGGCGCCGCGGACGACCCTGTCGTCGTCGACGGGGAGCGTGCGACTGTCGCGCGGCGGATCTCGCTCGTGAAGGTGGACGGCAGCTGGCGGATCGACTCCCTGGGCTCTCCCGAGCGGACCGCCGCCGGCGCCGCCCGGACGGCCGCATATGAACGCTGCTGGCGCGCGGCGGGCGCGCGCATCGCGACGTCTGCCGCGCAGCTCGCGTTCGCCGCCGCCGACATGCCGGTCGTCGCCGTGCGCGCCGACCGCGTCTCGGCGAAGGGCGGCGACTGGCGGATCTTCTACACGCTGCCGCCCGACGGGCGTGACCCCGGCCTGGCCGAGGTGATCGCCGATCCGACCACGGCGGGCGTCGTCGCGTACGTCCGGGACGCGAGCGCCAACAGCGCGATCGTCGAGCGCGCGCGGGCGTGCCGGCCCAGCGGATGACCATCTAGATTCGAGCCATGCGCTACTGCGGCATCGACGTCTCGGCCAGCGCCAACAACCAGCAGCTCTGCACCCTGCACGAGCGCAGGGGCGCCGAGGGGGAGGGGGTCGAGCTCGTCGCCACGTTCTACCTGCCCGGCAGCGTCGAGGCGGTCGCACGGACCGTGCTCGGCTTCGGCGGAGAGGCGGTCGCCGCGGTCGACGCGCCGTCGGGCCACCGGCTCGACCTGCTCGCGCCCGGCGCGCCGCTGCGCGCGGACCTCGGGCTGCCGGACGGGCGATTCGAGCGCCACCGCGTCTGCGACGCGCTGCTCTTCCGCCGTCGGCTGCCGCTGTACCCGGTGCCGTCGGCCAACCAGGCGCTCGCGAACTGGGAGCGCTGGATCGGCCTCGGGTTCGAGCTGTTCACCGCGCTCGCCCCGCTGGGCCTGTACCGCCCGGACGCGGGCGGTGCGCTGCAGGGGCAGGTCGACCACGGCGCGCTGCGGTTCGGGCGGCTGTGCGAGACCTATCCCGACGCCGTGTTCTGCTCGATGCTCGGTCATCGCCCGCCGCCGAAGCGCACGCCGTGGGGCCTGCAGCAGAGGATCGCCTCGCTGCGGATGCGCGGCGTGATCGACGCCGATGGCGGCCTGTGGCACCGCACGCTCGACGAGCTCGACGCCTGCGCGGCGGCGTACACCGCGTACGCGCTTGCCGGCGGCAGCGCAGGATCGTGGGTCGGCGACCCGCGCGAGGGGGTCATCGTGCTTCCCGTCGAGGACCTGCTGGCGCGCTACGACCCGCTGCCCCCGCCGGCGCGGGAGCCGCTGGCCTAGCGGTCCACATCAGTGCCGTCAGGCACGTCGATCGCGCGCTGGGGACGAATCGACCCGCTCGCCGGCATCGGCGCGCGCGATCCGCGGTGCCTACACTGGTCAGACCGACCGAAAGGAGGTGAGCCTCGTGCTCACCGTCTCACCGACCGCCGCGGAGGCCATCCAGATGCTCGTCGAGAGCTCCGACCTCCCAGAGTCCGGCGGCATCCGGATCGCCGCCGGCGAGCCGACCGAGCAGGGGACGCCGCTGTCGCTCTCGCTCGTGGAGGCCCCGCAACCCGAAGACGAGGTCGTCCGCGGCGACGATGGCGCCGTCTTCCTCGAGCCGGCGGTTGCGGAGTACCTCGAGACCGCGGTGCTCGACGCGCAGGTCCAGGAGGGCGAGATCGCCTTCGCGATACACGAGTCGGACGTCTCCAAGCCCTCGTCGCAGGACGGATCGCAAGCAAGCTGAGGGAGGTTCGAGTCCGCGCTCGCACGGCCGCGCGGCGACTAGACTCCTAGCCATGCAGCGATCCCGGCAAGGCCGTGTCGCGGAGCACCCGAATGGCGGCGAAGCCGCTCAGGGCCGCGCGAAGCAGCGCGCGTTCTGCATCGCCGCGCTCGAGGAGGGCGACGACCTCGCGGAGCTGCGCGAGCTGCTGCGAACGGCGGGCGTGGCGGTCGTCGGGCAAGCCGTGCAGCACCTCGACAGGCCACACCCCAACTCCTACCTCGGCCCCGGCAAGCTCGAGGTTGCGCTCCTGACGCGG
>DATMJM010000539.1:0-18252 GCA_035553935.1 Solirubrobacteraceae bacterium | reverse complement strand
GCCTCGCCGGGTCAGCTCGTCGACGCGAACCGCCCCGGCGAACACGGCTATGCCCGCGATCCGCAGGACGAGCGCGGTGACGGGCGGCGCGCCCTGCTCCCGCCCGTCGCAGAGGAGCAGGAGCTGCCCGCCGTGACGAGCACGTTCGTGGCGGGCAAGCTGGCGCGGATGCGGACCGACGGCAAGGCAGCCATCCCGCGCGGCGCGCCCAAGCGCGTGCGCGCGCTGATCGCGCAGTACAACCGGATCGCCGGCAAGCGCTACAAGTGGGGCGGCGGTCATGCACGCCTCGTCGACAGCGGCTATGACTGCTCGGGGGCCGTCGGCTACGGATTGATCACGGGCGGCCTGCAGCGCGCGCCGCTGGTCAGCGGCAGCTTCGCCCGCTGGGGCGCCGCCGGCGCAGGGCGCTGGGTCACGGTCTACGCGCACCGGTCGCACGTCTACGTCGAGGTCGCGGGGCTGCGGCTGGACACGAGCCCCGTCGGCGATCAGGGCGGCAGCAGGGGCGTGCGCTGGCGCCCGGTCATCGGGCAGCGCCGCGGCTTCGAGGCCCGTCACCCCGTCGGGCTCTGATCTGGCGGCGCTCGCCGCCGGCGCGATCGGTTAGTTTCGCGCGCCGTGCCGGTCATCGCCCTCCTCGCCGTGCTCGTCGGCGCGGCGCTCCTGGCCGCCGCCGCTCTGAAGCTCGCCGATCGCACAGCGGTCGCCGTCGCCGCGGAGACGTTCGGCCTGCGTGGCCGGGCGGCACGCTGGGCATGGCTGCCGCTGGCCGCGCTCGAGGCGGGGCTGGCGGCCGGCGTGGTCGCCGCAGCGCCGGCCGCGGCGTGGGCAGCGAGCGGCGTGCTCGCCGCCTTCGCGGTGGCGCAGGCGCTCGCGATCGCTGGCGGCCGCTCCGGCGCGCCGTGCGGCTGCTTCGGTGCCCGCGGCAGCATCTCGTGGGGTTCGGCCGCGCGCGCGGGGCTGCTCGCCGCCGCGGCCGCACTCGTCGCCACCGCGCCCGCCGCCGACGTCCCGCCGCCGCTGCCGCTCGCGCTGGTCGCGGTCGCGCTCGCCGCCGTCGTCGTCGTGCGCGCGCGCCGCCCTGCCGGAGCGCTCGAGGTCGCGGGGGAGGGACCGCAGCTCGGCGCGCCGCTGGACCTCGGCGGCGCCCGTCTGGCGCTCTTCATCTCCGGCGGCTGCCGCCTGTGCCGGGCGCTCGTCCCGCAGGCGCAGCGGCTGGGAGGCGCCGTCTTCGATGAGGTCGCCGACGCCGAGATGTGGGCGGCCGCCGACGTGCCCGGCGCGCCGTTCGCCGTCGCGCTCGGCGCCGACGGCAGCGTCCTGGCGAAGGGCACCGTCAACACCCGCGCGCAGCTCATGTCGGTGCTCGGCGCCGCCGAGTCGCGCGAGCTCGAGCCCGCGACCTCGCGCCGCAGCTTCCTGCAGATGGCGGGTGCCGCCGTCGCGGCGATCACGGCCGGGCGGATGGCCGGCTCGCTCGTCGCGCCGGGCGACGCCGACGCGTTCCACTTCTGCGGGCACATCTACACGACCGACGGCTGCCCGCACCCGACCGGGCTGCCGCGGGTCGACCGCAACGGCTTCGCGCTGCGCGCGAGGGACGGCAAGCCCGTCGACGACCTCGGCCGCGTCGTCGACCGCGACGGCGCCCCGCTCGACGACTCGGGCGCGCCTCTGCTCGACCCCGACGGCCGCCGCCAGCCGCCCGCCACGCGCACGCGCGTCTGCACGGCCGCGGGCAGGCGCTACCGCATCGACGTCCGCACCGAGGGCGCCTGGTATCGCTGCTGCAACGGCCACGTGCGCAAGCTGCAGGACTGCTGCACGACGTCGTCGCGGCGCATCAACGGCGACCGTGGCCTACGGGGCTACTGCTACGGCAAGCGCAAGGTCTTCTGCGTCATGTACTTCCAGACGAACGTGCCATGCTGATCGCGCTGGCCGCCGCCGCACTCGTCGCCGGCCTCGCCGGCGCCTGGTCGCCGTGCGGCTTCTCGATGGTCGACACGCTCGCGCCGCGGGGCTACGCGCAGCGCATGCGCGTCACCGTCGTCGCGTGCGCGACGTTCGCGGCCGGCGCGCTCGCCGGGGGCATCGTGACGTTCGGCGGGCTGGCGCTGCTCGGAGCGACGGCCGGCGCGGGCGGGGGCGCAGCCGTGGCGATCGCCGCGGCGCTCCTGCTGGCCGCCGCGGTCGGCGACGTCGCCGGCCGGCGGATCGTCCCGCAGGTGCGCCGCCATGACTCGGGCACCTGGCGGCGCGTGCTGCCCGTCCCGCTCGCCGCCGCGCTGTACGGCGTCCTGCTCGGAGTCGGCTTCACGACCTTCGTGCTCTCGTTCGCCGTCTACGCGCTGGCGGCCGCCTGCCTGGCGCTCGGCGACACGCAGACGGGCCTCGCGGTGGGGCTGGCCTTCGCCACCGGCCGGATCGTCCCGGTCATCGTGCTCGCGCCGCTGCAGGAGACCGAGTGCGGCGTCGATCTCGCCGCCGGCATGGCGGAGCGGCCCGTGGTACTGCGCGCGATCCGTGCGGCCGGCGCGGTGGCGCTGAGCGTGGCGGCGGTGGCGCTGGCGCTCGGCGGCGTCTCGGCGAGCGCGGCCACGCAGAGCGTGCTGACCGACAACGGCACGGATCCCAGCGCCGTCGCTGGCTCGGTCGCGTGGCAGCTGCCGGGCGGGCAGGGGCTCGTCTCGCACGACGGCGGCACCGCCCAGCCGCTGCCCGGGACGGACCCGGCGCTGGGCCCCGACACGATCGTCTGGCGCGAGGGGGAGACGCTCGTCATCGCCGAGCGCCGAACGCTGCGCGAGCTGCTGCGCGTCCCCGCGCCCGGCGCCGAGGAGCCTGCGACCTCGGCGCGTTGGCTGGTCTGGCGTGCGCTCGAGCCCAAGGGCGACGTGCTGCGCGCGCTGGACCTGCAGACGGGCGGGCGGGACCCCGTCGACGTGCGCCGCGTCCGCGCGCCCGACCGGATCGGGCGCCCGTCGCTGGACGGCGATCGCGTCGTCTTCCACGTCGCGCAGCGCCGCGAGAGCCGCATCGAGGAGATCTACCTGCCCTCGCGCCGCCGCACGACGCTGCGTGTCGGGCGCAGCGGCGCGCAGCTGCTCAACCCGTCCGAGCAGGGTGGCCAGCTGCTCCACGTGCGCTCGTCGGCCGAGCGCCAGCTCGTGCTCATCGGCCCGCGGCGCCTGCGCCGCGGGCGCGGCGACCGCAGCCTGCTGCGGATGCACCCGGTCGTGCGCCGCGACGCGGGGCGCGAGCCCGGCCGCGAGCGCCACCACGAGGGCTATCCCGGCGGGCGCGCGCCGAAGCTTCCCGAGCGCGCGCCGCCGGGCGTGACCGTGACGCTGTGGAGCACCGCGCTGGCGCCGGGCGCCGCCTACGTCAGCCGGATCCGGCGCACGTCCGCGGGGACGTCGAACACGATCGTGCGCCTCACGCGCTGACCCCGCCTCGGCGACTCGCGGCGCGCCCGCAGCCCCAAAACGAGAGCCCGATCACGGCGCCCCGCGCAGGCACCGCCGCGCCGCTCGACGTCCAGCCGATCACTCACCACTCCGGTGGCAAGAAGCGCTCAGCAGCAGTTCGCGTCGGGCGGCGGCGGATCGAGCAACACCCGCGCCCAGTGCTCGTCGACGTCCTGCGCCTGCATCGCCGCGAGGACGTTGAGCAGCATCCCGTGGGCGAAGAAGTTGCGCACGTCCTGGGGCGCCGCGCCGGTCTCCTGCTCGACGATCTCGACGAGCCGCGCGAAGCCGCGGCGCATGTGCTCGCGGATCCCCGGGTCGTCGCAGGCGGCGTGCGCATGCAGCTGGTTGAGCAGCAGGTCGCGGTCGCCCAGCAGGCCGACGTACGCCTGCCCCATCGCCTGCATGACCGGCTCGCGGGCCGCGCGGGCGGCGGCCGCGGCGTCCGTGAACGTGCGCTCGATGCGCGCGTTGCAGCGCTGCACGAGCGCGCTGAACAGCTCCGCCTTCGTCGGGAACAGGCGAAACAGGTAGGCCTGCGAGATGCCGGCGGCCTTGGCGATCTCCATCGTCGGCGTGCCGTGCAGACCGCGCGCGGCGAAGACCCGCTCGGCCGCCTGCAGGATCTCCTCGCGGCGCTCCCCGGCGGTCGACAGTGTTCGCGAGCCGGCCATCAGGCTGTGAGCATGCACTCACTCACAGCGCGTGTCAAGGCTCAGGTCCGCTTGCGCAGGAGCAGGACGATCGCCACGATCATGAGCACCAGCGCCAACGCCTGCAGCCCGAGGGAGACACCGTCGGGACTCTCGTCCGTCGCGGACTTGATCGCCTGGAACGCGATCGAGGCGCCGAAGAAGACGGTGATGCACCAGAGGATGGTCTTGCGGTCCACGGCCGCTCAGCCTACGCGACGGCTAGACTGGGCGGCGGACCGTGCTAGGCGGGGAGTCAGCGGTGCCCTGTCGCTCGTAATCCGCTATAGCGAGGCTGAATCCCCTCTCGAGGGGCTCGGCCTTCGGGGTCAGCCCGCCTGCGGCGGTGCTGATGGCCCGGGTCCCGCGCGGTGTTGGCCCGTGAATCAGGTCAGGTCCGGAAGGAAGCAGCCTTAAGCGGCCACCGACATGCGCAGCGGGAGTGCCCGAGCCGGAGCCGTCGCAGACGCCAGCGCCCGGAGACCGCGCCTCGGAGGAGGGTGCACGGTCCACCTACAGCCGCCGGCAGCCGGGTGCGACGCCTCAACGGTGTTCGGCCCGAGCGGGTACCACGAGCCCTTTCTCGTACAGCCGCCAGGCGCTGTTGCGCCCGGCCAGCGCGTAGCCCGGCGGCGGCGGGGCGATCCGCCGGTCGCGGTCGCGGCGATCGAGGATGTAGTCGCGTGCGACCCGTGCGCTTGCCGGCACGAGGTAGCTGCCGCGGGCCGGCAGGCCGTCCTCCTGCGCGTCGACGACCGCCGCCGGGTCCACCTCGAGCCACAGCGCGAGCAGGGGGATCGGGCGCCGGTTGGGCACCGCGATCGGATGCGTCGTGCTGACGTCGGCCGCCAGCTCGCCGAGCTTGGCCTGGATCGCCTCCTGGCGCGCGAGCGCGTTGCCGAGGCGGTCGATCCGCGCCGCCTGGCTGGGGACGAACGCGAGCAGCACGAGCAGCGCGACGACCCCGAATCGCGCCCACCATGTGCGCTCGCGGCCCGGCAGCAGCTCGATCCAGCCGAACACCCCCGCGCCCGCGAAGATCGCCAGCAGCGTGGCGGTCAGCAGCAGGTAGCGGGTGATGATCGGCAGCCCGGCCGCGGCGAGCACGCAGAAGGCGGCGAGCGCGAGCACGCCCGCCGCGGTGCCGAGCCGCACATGCCGGTTGCGCCGCCAGGCGAGCGCGAGCAGCCCGCCGCCCGCAGCCGCCAGCAGGACCGGCTCGCGCAGGATCTCGCCGAGGCGGCGCGGGACCGTCGCCGGCACGTGCTCGATCCCCGTCACGCGGCCGAGCAGCGCGGCGTTGTCGCGCGTGCCCGTCAGCGAATGCAGCGGGTCGCCCGTCAGCAGGAGGTCGTGCAGCGCCCACAGCAGCGGCGCGCTCGCCGCGAGCAGGAGCAGCGGCACGGCGTCGAGCCAGGCGGCTGCCGCCCGGGGGCGGGCGCGGCCCGCGTGCGCCCGCAGCCCCGGCCACAGCAGCCACAGCAGGTAGGCCGCGCTGAACAGCCACGCCTCGGGGCGCAGCAGGCCTGCGAGCGCGAGCAGTGCGAGCACCGGCGTGCCGGCGCGCGGACGCCGCGTCTCGACGAGCAGCGCGGCGAGCACGAGCACGAGGAACGGGATGTCGACGTACGCGCGAGCGCCGAAGTCGAGCACCGGCACGCGCGTGAGGACGATCAGCGCGGCGAGCGCTCCCGCGGCCGTGTTGAACCACTCGCGCGCGAGGGCGAAGACGACCCACCCGAGGAGCGCGAGGGACACGTAGGCGAGCGCGACGACGACGATCGCGGCGGGCTCGCCGTTGAGGGCGCCGGCGCCGTCGGGCTGCCAGGAGCTCAGCGGCGCCAGCAGCGTCGCGCCGAGGTTCGCGAGCGGGTGCGGGGTGGGCGCGATCGGCACCTCGAGGTCGGGGATCTCGCCGTGCGCGAGCTGGCGGCCCCAGACCAGCGCGTACAGCGTGTCGTAGTTCACGAGGCCCGGGCCGGCCACCAGCCGCAGCGCGGCGGCGCCGGCGAGTACACCGGCCGCGAAGCGGATCCGACTCACCAGTGGTCGCCCCGCCGGACACAGCGCGTACTCACGGGGGCGACCACTCCGAGACCGTATCGCCGCCCGGCCGCGGAGCTATCCTCGGACTCCCGTGCCCGAGGCCCCGTCGCTCTACCGCCGCCATCGCCCGCGGACGTTCTCCGACGTCGTCGGCCAGGAGCACGTCGTTCGCACCCTGCGCAACGCCGTCACCCAGGGCAAGGTCCACCACGCCTATCTCTTCGTCGGCTCGCGCGGCACCGGCAAGACGTCGATGGCGAAGATCCTCGCAGCCTGCCTGAACTGCGAGCAGGGGCCGACGACCGAGCCCTGCGGGCGCTGCGACTCGTGTGTGGCGATCGCCTCGGCGACGTCGCTGGACGTCATCGAGATGGACGCCGCCTCCAACAACTCCGTCGACGACATCCGCGACCTGCGCGAGAGCGTCGTCTACGCGCCCGTCTCCGGGCGCCACAAGGTCTACATCCTCGACGAGGCGCACATGCTGTCCACGCAGGCGTGGAACGCGTTCCTCAAGACGCTCGAGGAGCCGCCGCCGAACACCGTCTTCGTGCTCGCCACCACCGAGGCCGCCAAGGTGCTGCCGACGGTCGTGGACCGCTGCCACCGCTTCGACTTCGCGCGGCCGACGGTCGAGCAGCTCGCGGCCGTCGTGCGCCGCGTCGCAGAGCGCGAGCAGATCGCGGTCGCGCCCGACGTGATCGCGCTGCTCGCGCGCCACGCGACCGGCTCGTTTCGCGACGCCCTCGGGACGCTCGAGCAGCTCGTCACCTACGCCGGGACCGAGATCGCGACCGACGACGTGCTCGCGGTGCTCGGCGTCGCCGACGCCGACCTGCTCTTCGAGGCGTTCGACGCGATCGCCGCCGGCGACTCGCGCGCCGCGCTGCTGGCCGCCGCGCGGCTGAGCCGGTCGGGGCGCGACGCGCTGAGCTTCGTGCGCGACCTCGAGGCGCACGCGCGCGACCTCATGGTCGTCCAGATGCTCGGCGCGGTGCCGGCGGAGCTGCAGATCAGTCCCGAGCGCGACGCGCGCCTGGCCGAGCAGGCCGGCCGCATCGGCACCGGTGCGCTCGCCCGCCTGCTCGACCTCCTGGCCGCCGCGCTGGACGCGACGAAGAACGGCTCGGACGCCCGCACCCAGCTCGAGCTCGCGCTCGTCAAGGCTGCCGCACCCGCGGTCGATCCCTCCACCCAAGCGCTGCTGCAGCGCGTCGAGCGCCTCGAGGCGGCGCTGCGCGGCGAGTCGCCGGTGCCGCCGAGCCAGCCGCCCGCGCCGCCGCCGGCCCCGGAGTCGCCCGCTCCACCACCGTCGCCGCCCGAGGCGCCCGAGCCGCCGTCGACGCCGCCGGCGAAGCCTGCGGCGCCCGCCGCGCGCGAGCGGCAGCCGCAGGCGCCGGCAGGCACCGTCGCCGTCGCGGCGCCGGCGGCACTCGAGCTCGAGAACCTGCGCTCCGTCTGGCCGGCGGTGCTCGACAGCGTCAAGGCCTCCAACGGCCTGTGCGCGGCGGCGCTCGCCGACGCGCGCCCCGTCGCCGTGGAGGATGGGCGCGTGACGATCGCGTTCACGCCCGAGCACGCCTACAACCTGCGCCAGGCCGATCGCGAGGAGTACCGCGCGTGCGTCACCGACGCGATCCGCTCGGTGACGGGCGGCAAGGCGCAGGTCGCCTACGTCCTGCAGGAGCCGGCCGCGGCCGAGGACGAGCCTGCCGCGGGGCCGCCGAGCGACCGCGAGTGGGTCGAGCGCTTCGTGGCAGAGTTCGACGCCGAGGAGATCCACCCCGAGAGCGAGGCCAGCTGATGCCCCAGCCGAACATGAACCAGATGCTCAAGCAGGTCCAGAAGATGCAGGCGGACATGATGAAAGCCCAGGAGGATCTCGCCAACGCGACGGTCGAGGCGTCGGCCGGTGGCGGGATGGTCACCGTGAAGATCAGCGGCGACCTCGTCGTCAAGGAGGTCGTGATCGATCCCGCGGCCGTAGATCCGGAGGACCTCGAGCTGCTGCAGGACATGGTGCTCGCCGCCGTCAACGAGGCCGTCCGCCAGGCCCAGGAACTGGCCGCCAGCAAGATGGGCGGCGTTACCGGCGGCATGGACCTCGGCGGGCTCGGGCTGCCACCCGGCCTGGGCCTGTAGGCGCTCGCCGGCCGTCGCTTGTACGCCGCGCCGATCCAGCGCCTGATCACCGAGCTCGGCAAGCTGCCGGGGATCGGCAACCGCACAGCGCAGCGGCTGGCCTTCCACGTCCTGCGCGCGCCGCCCGAGGACGCCGCGGCGCTCGCCGACGCGCTCCGGGACGTCAAGGAGAAGATCGGCCTGTGCGAGGTGTGCTTCAACCTCGCGGAGGGCCCGCGCTGCCGGATCTGCGAGGACACGCGCCGCGATCCGGGCCTCATCTGCGTCGTGGAGGAGGCGCCCGACGTGATGTCCGTCGAGCGCACGCACGAGTACGGCGGGCGTTATCACGTGCTCGGCGGCGCGCTGTCGCCGATCGACGGCATCGATCCCGAGGACCTCAAGCTCGCGGAGCTCTTCGCGCGGGTGACCGATCCCGCCGCCGCGATCCGCGAGGTCGTGCTCGCGACGAACCCGACCACGACCGGCGAGGCGACCGCGCTGCACATCGCCGGCGTGCTGCGCGAGCGAGCGCCGGACGTCGTGGTCACGCGCCTGGCGAGCGGCCTGCCGGTCGGCGGCGACCTCGAGTACGCCGACGAGGTGACGCTCGGCAAGGCGTTCGCCGGGCGCCGCCGGCTGTAGCCGCCTGGCGCTATCCGATCCGGACGGGGTCGCGGGCGCCCTTGGTGTCCGCCCGCAGCTGCGCGATCCGCGAGAGCGCGTCGACGACGCGCCCGGCGGGGATCTCGCCGCTGCGCACGGCGGCGACGACGTCGCGGTAGGCCTCGTCCTGCTGCGCGCGCCCGCCGGGGATGAGCAGCAGGTCGACCCCCGCCTGCAGCGCGTCGACGGCCGCGGCTCCGACGGTGCCGCCTGTCGTCGCCGTCGTCGCGACGAGGTCGGCCGAGATGATCGCCCCCTCGAAGCCGAGCCGCTCGCGCAGCTCCTCGACGACCTCGCGCGACACCGTCGCCGGGGTGACGCCGTCGAACGCGACGTAGATCGCGTTGGACATCTGCATCGCCGGCGCGGCGTTGCGGCCGCTGGCGACGGCGGCGAACGGCGCCATGTCGTGCTCGCGCAGCTCTTCGAGCCCGAGGCCGACCGGGGCGGGGCCGGCGTTGGGGTCCTGCGACGCGGCACCGTCGCCGGGGAAGGGCCCGACGGCCGCGGCCACGCCCTCACGGTTGTACATCGCCACCTGGGTCTTCACGGCCATCGTGACCTTCTCGGGGTTGTCGGCGAACGCGCGCCCCTGGCCGGGGCCGCCGGCGACCGCGATGTCGGCGTTCGGGCCGAGGTTGACGGTCACGCCGAGCGCCTTGAGCTGCTCGGCGGTGCGGCGCGCGCTGGCGCGGATCTGGTCGCGGTTGCCCTCGCCCACGTCGACCTGCGGCAGCGGCTCGAGATTCGGGAACGCGCTGAACTCCCCGCCCTCCTGCTGGGCGGCGACCAGCGGCGCCGGATGGCCGGCGTCGCGCGCGACCTCCTGGATCTTCGCCGTCAGGCCCGACAGCTGCTGGGGCTGCTCGTAGTTGGCGCGCGTCAACAGGACGCCGCCGTACGGGCGCGCGGCGAGGCGCCCGAAGAACGACGTGTCGCGCAGCGTGCCGCGAAAGCCGACCACGAGCAGGCCGGCGACCGCGTCGCCGGGCGAGCGGCGCAACTCGTCCTCGGTCGGCGGCGCGGGATCCGATCCGGTGCGCCGGGACGCCGTCCGCGCGCCGAGCACCGGGGCGAGCGTGTCGATCAGCGTGCCGCCGCCACCACCCTCCTCCTCTGTGCCGAAGCGCGACCCGGCCTCCGTGACTGGCGCGTCGCCGCCGCCGCGCAGAAACAGCGTGTAGATGCCGGCGCCGAGCACGAGCAGCACGACCGCGGCGAGCACGCCGGCGCGGGCCTGCGGCGACAGTCTGCTCACGCGCTAGCCTCCGACTCGTTTATGTCCGGGACCGTCGTCATGAAATTCGGGGGGACGTCGGTCGCCGACGCCGAGCGGCTCAAGCGCGCGGCGACGCGGATCGTCGCCAAGCGCGAGTCCGGCAACCGCGTCGTCGCGGTGCTCAGCGCGCGCGGGAAGACGACGGACGCCCTCATCGCCGAGGCGCAGGAGATCTCACCCCACCCGGACCCGCGCGAGATGGACATGCTGCTGTCCACGGGCGAGCGCCAGTCGTGCGCGCTGTGCGCGATGGCGATCAACGACCTGGGGCACCGAGCGATCTCCCTGACCGGTTCACAGGCGGGGATCGTGACAGACACGTCGCACACGAAGGCGCGCATCCTAGATGTGCGAGCCGATCGAATACGCCAGGGCCTCGAGGAGGACTCGATCGTGCTGGTCGCGGGCTTCCAGGGCGTGTCGACCGCGAAGGACGTCACGACGCTCGGGCGCGGTGGCTCGGACACCACCGCGGTGGCGCTCGCCGCCGCGATCGGAGCCGACATCTGCGAGATCTACACCGACGTCGCGGGCGTCTTCAGCGCCGATCCGCGGATCGTCCCCGACGCGCGCAAGCTGCCGGTCGTGTCCTTCGAGGAGATGCTGGAGATGTCGGCGTCCGGCGCCGGCGTGCTGCAGCTGCGCTCGGTCGAGTACGCCCGCAACCACGGGGTGCGGATCCACTGCCGGTCGAGCTTCAGCGACGAGCCGGGTACCGTGGTCATAGGAGAAGAGGAGACCGTGGAACAGCCGCTCATCACCGCCGTCACGCATTCGACCGAGGAGGCCCGCGTCACGCTCATGGGCGTCCCGGACACGCCGGGCATCGCCGGGCGGATCATGACGGCGCTCGCCGACTCGAACGTCAACATCGACATGATCATCCAGAACGAGCCGGTCTCCAAAGGCGCGGGCGCCGACATGTCGCTGACCGTGCCGCGCTCGGACCTCGACGACGCGCAGGCGGCGCTCGCGCCGCTCGCCGAGGAGCTCGGCCTGCAGATCCAGACCGACGAGGCGATGGGCAAGGTGTCGGTCATCGGCGCCGGGATGAAGTCGCATCCGGGCGTCGCGGCGAAGGTCTTCCGGACGCTCGGCAGCGAGGGCGTGAACATCGAGATGATCTCGACGTCGCCGATCAAGATCTCCTGCGTCATCGCGGGCGAGGCCGTTCCGGGGGCGGTGCGCGCGCTGCACTCGGCGTTCGAGTTGTCGGGGCGCGACACGATCCGGCCCGAGCGGCCGTTCGGGGAGTTCGTATGAGCTCCGCGGCAGGCGACGGCCTGCGGGTCGCGGTCGTCGGCGCGACCGGCGCGGTCGGGACCGTCATGCTGCGGCTGCTGCGCTCGCGCGGCTTCCCCGCGTCGGAGATCGTGCCGTTCGCGTCCGAGCGCTCGGCCGGCCGGGAGCTCGACGGCGGGCTCGTCGTCCAGCGCTTGAGCGACGAGACGATCCAGGGCTTCGACGTCGCGCTGTTCTCGGCGGGCGCGACGCGCTCGCGCGAGTGGGCGCCGCGGTTCGTCGACGCCGGCGCCGTCGTGGTGGACAACTCGAGCGCGTTCCGGCTGGCCGACGAGGTGCCGCTCGTGGTGTCGGAGGTCAACCCCGACGCGGTCGAGTCGCATCGCGGGATCGTCGCCAACCCGAACTGCACCACGATGGTCGCGATGCTGCCGCTCAAGGCGCTGCACGACGAGTTCTCGCTCGTCTCGATGGTCGCGACGAGCTACCAGGCGGCGGGCGGCGCCGGTCAGTCCGGGATCGACGAGCTCGCCGCGCAGGTCGCGCCGCTGGCCGCCGACGTTCCTCGGCTGTGCGACGACGGCGCGGCGGCCTCGGCGTCGGTGGCGCACTCGGTGCACCACGCGACGCTGGCGTTCAACGTCGTCCCGCTGCTCGGCTCGCTTGGCGAGGACGGCTACACCGACGAGGAGCGCAAGCTGCGCGACGAGTCGCGCAAGATCCTCGGCATCCCGCAGCTCGCGGTGTCGCCGCTGTGCGTCCGCGTGCCGGTGATGGTCGGTCACGGGGTCGCCGTCCGCGCGGCGTTCGCCTCGGAGGTTGACCTGGACCGGGCGCTGGAGGTGCTGCGGGCTTTCCCGGGGATGGTCGTCGACGACCTGCCGACGCCGCTGGAGTGGGCCGGCCGCGACGAGGTCGCCGTGGGCCGCGTGCGCCGCGACCTCGCCGATCCGCGCGCGCTGAACTTCTTCGTGGTGGGCGACAACCTGCTCAAGGGCGCCGCGCTGAACACGGTGCAGCTCGCGGAGGTGCTGGTGGAGCGGGGCCTGGTGTCGCGCGCCGGGTCGGCACCGGCCTCTGCTGCATAGCGCGCGCGGTTCTTCGCAGATCGGCGGAGCAAGCGTGCGTCAACGCCCGCCGTCGGGTTCGGCGCGGCGATTGCGCGCGATGCTGCGAGCGTGGATGGAACGCTTGACCGAGCCGGACCTCGACGCAGCGGCGACGCGGCGGTACCGCTCGAGCATGTAGGAGATGCTCGAGCGGTCACGGCGGGACGGGACCGCATCGCGGTACCGCTCGAACATGCCGACCGGATCATCGCCGCGATCGCCGCCCGCCAGGACGCGGTGATCACGTACGAGCAGCTGCGCGCGCGCGGGATCGGCCGCGGAGCGATCGCAGCGCGCCGTGATCGCGGCCTGCTCCACCTCTGCACGTCGGCGTGTACCGCGGCGGCCCGCTGCAGACGCCGCGAACGAATATCCGCGCCGCTGTGCTCGCGTGTGGTCATGAAGCGCTCGCAAGTCACCACGCGGCGCTGGCCCTGTACGGCATTCGTCCGCTGCCCGACGGACCGATCGACGTCACCACCGTTGGGCGCCACGTGCGTCCCCGAGGCGTCCGACCGCATCGGACCAGATCGCTCGCGCTGACGGACCGCCGCGAGCTGCACGGCATCCCGTTGACGTCGCCGGCGCGCGCCCTGCTGGAGGTCGCTCCCGAGCTCACCGCGCGCGAGCTCGCCGATGCCGTCGAGCTCGGGCAGGTCAAGCGCCTGGTCACCAAGCGGGAGCTGGCCGGCGTCCTCGCGCGGGCGCCGCGCCGGTCCGGCGTCGCCGGCCTGCGCGTGCTCGTCGACGACAGCGCCTTCACCCGCTCGCGCGCCGAGCGCACGCTGGTCGCGCTGCTGCGCGCGGCCGAGCTGCCGGAGCCGGTGTTCAACGCCTTCGTCGCCGGCAGGGAGGTCGACGCGCTGTGGCAGCGCGAGCGCGTCGTGCTCGAGTTCGACTCCTACGCCTTTCACGCCACGCGCACGGCTTTCGAGCGCGACCGCAGGAAGAGCGCGATGCTGCAGCGGGCGCGCTACATCGTTCTGAGGACGACGTGGACCGAGCTCACGAAGCGCTCGCACGCGCTCGTCGCGCGCGTCGCCGAAGCGCTCAGCGACGGTGCGCCGAGAGCGTCGCCAGCTCGCGGCGCCCCTTGACGCCGAGCTTGCGAAAGACGCTGCGCGCGTGCGTGCGCACGGTCTCCACGCTGACCGACAGCGCCAGGGCGATCTCGCCGTTGGAGCGGCCGAGCTGGAGCTGGTCGAGGACGTCGGCCTCGCGTGGCGTCAGGACGTCGGGCAGCAGAGGCGTGGTCGCGGTCGCGCGCGTGGCGTGCGGCAGGACGTGCAGGCCGCGCGACGCCAGGTGGATCGTCGTGAGCACGTCGCGGGCCTCGACGTCCTTGCCGAGGCAGGCGGTCGCGCCGAGCGCGAGCAGCTGCGCGCACTCGCCGGGCGTCGGGTGGTTGGCGAGCACGACCAGGCGCGTCTCGGCATGCGCCTCCGACAGCCGCCGGATCTCGGCGGGCGCCTGCAGGGAGCCGAAGTTCAGGATCGTGACGACCGGCTCGTGCTCGGCGATGCCGGCGCTCAGCTGGTCGGCGTCGACGTCGCTGGCGATGATCCGCAGGCTGGGGTCATCGCTGATGAGGCTGCGCAGGCCGGCGCCGACGAGGTCCTCGAAGCGCGCGATCAGGACGGTCACGGGGCAGGCGGCCTCCATACGCGGCATCTATCGGCACATCAGGGCCGGAGGGTGAGGCGGACTCCCCCGAAGTTCACCCTGCGCGGGGGAAGAGCGCCGCGAGCGCATCGGCCACCATCCCGTCACGCATCAGATCTTCCCGCGGGGGCGCGGCCACAGGGGAACGGAGAAGGGGCCCGCGGGGGGCCCCTTCTTCACGTTGCGGGCCGCTCGTCGGCGCCGTCGCGCTCCTCGCGCGGCTCGATCGCCGCCCGCAGCCGCTCGCGCGCGGCGTCGATCCGCGCCGCCGCGTCCTCCGGCGACGCCTCGCACTCGGGCAGCGCCGCGACGTCAGGCGCCGACGAACGCTCGATGCCCGGCAGCTTCACCGGCAGCACCCGCTCGACCGGCTCCAGGCGGCGCCGGACCTCTTCTGCCAGCCGCCGCGCCGCGGCGCGCCTACCCGCCAGCGGCGGGCGCACCGACTTCCCCTACGACCGCCGTCGTCCAGTCGATCACCGACGTCGGCCTGACGACGTGGCGCTGCAGACCGAGCTGATCGGGCGCCAGGCCGAGGGCGAGCCCGACGAGCTGGGGGAGATGCAGCACGGGCATCCCGAGATTACGCCCGACCGCGCGCGCGGCCATCGGCTGCTGCAGGTCGAGGTTGAGGTGGCACAGCGGGCATGGCGTGACGAGGCAGTCGGCGCCCGCGTCGAGTGCGTCGCCGATGTGACGGCCGGCCTGCTTGAGCGACGCGTCCTTGTTCATCGTGATGATCGGGAAGCCGCAGCACTTGTGCGTCCCGGCGTAGTCGGTGACCGAGCCCCCGAGCGCGTCGATGACCTGGTCGAGATACGTGTCGCGCGGGTGCGCGTCGTCGATCCCGACCCGATCCTCCGGCCGCACGATGTAGCAGCCGTAGAACGGCCCGACGCGCAGGTCGGTCAGCGGGCGGCGCACGCGCGAGCGCAGCTCGTCGAGCCCGAGCTCCTCGACCAACAGCCACAGGAGGTTCTTGTTCGTCAGCCCCTTCTCGTAGCTCAGCCCCTCGCCGGCGAGCGTCTGGTTGATCTTCGCGCGGTACTCGGCGCTGGCGTCCAGGCGCTCCTGGCACTCCGACTGCGAGCCCTGGCACGTCGAGCAGATGTTCATCATCAACGCCGTGCCGTCCGCCTTCTGGGCGAGCGCGAACGTGCGCGCGTTGAGCGTGTCGGCGAGCTCCTTGTTGTGCTCGGCGATGACGCCCGCGCCGCAGCACGAGGCGCGGTCGAGCGGGACGAGCTCGATGTCCAGCAGCGGCGCGATCCGCGCCATCGATCCGTGCAGCTCCGGCGTGAACCCGCGCGAGACGCAGCCGGGCCAGTAGGCGACCCGCATCAGCGATCCTCGTCCTTCCCGGAGATGTAGATGTTGAACTCCTCACGCTGCTCGCGGCCCTCGATGGTGTCGTAGATGCCCGCGATCGCGGAGAGGTCCTGCTTGGGCAGCCGGTGCGGCTTGAACACCGCCGCGGGCGTGACCTTGCGCCGCAGCAGAGCCTTGGCTATCACCGGCAGCGAGGTCGCGAGCTCGGTGGTCGCGGCCGGCTTGAACTTCGCCAGCGGCGAGTCCCCACCGTAGGAGCGAGGCAGCAGCTCGGCCTCGTTGAGCAGCCCGTACTGCTTGATCAGCGAGACGAACGCGTGCTCGTGGCGCTCGCCGTTGTTGCGGTCGGAGATCTTGAAGTCGTTGCCGGCGCGGCGGCGCAGGCGCATGATCTGGCTCATCGGCGCGACCCCCTTGGGGCAGGCGTCGATGCACATGAAGCAGTGCGTGCAGTCGTAGATGCCGGCCGGGTCCTCGGCCAGGTCCTGCAGGCGCTCGAAGTGCTGGTCGTCGCGCGGGTCGCCGACGAAGCGGTAGGCCTTGGCGAGCGCGGCCGGCCCGATGAAGGCCGGATCGACCTCCATCGACAGGCAGTCCGACACGCAAGCGCCGCACTGGATGCAGGCCATCGACTGCGTCACGTCGACCATCGACTCGCGCGGCACGATGTACTCGCGCTCCGGCACCGGCTGCTTGGGGATCAGCCATGGCGTGACGCGGCGGATCTTCTTCCAGTGGACCTCCTCCATGTCGACGATGAGGTCCTTGATGACCGGCATGTTGCCCATCGGCTCGACCTCGATGACGCCGTCGCGCGACTGCTTCTCGGCGCGGTCGAGGTGCTTGTGGCAGGCGAGGTCGGGGCGGCCGTTGATGCGGACGCCGCACGAGCCGCAGATCGCGGCGCGGCAGGAGCAGCGGATGCCGATCGATCCGTCGAAGCGGGCCTTGGCCTGCAGGATCGCCTCGAGCACCGACCGGTGCGGCTCGAGCTCGATCGTGTGCTCCTCCCAATACGGAGCCTCGCCCGACTCCGGGTCGTAGCGGCGCAGTCTCAGGGTGAACTCGGCCATCTAGTACTTCCTCACTTCTGGCTGCCATTGCGTGATCGTCACCGGCGAGTAGGAGATCTCGGGCTCCCCGTCGCCGCCGAGGGTGACGTTGATGTGCTTGAGCCACTCGTCGTCGTCGCGCTCGGGGTAGTCGAGGCGGAACTGCGCCCCGCGCGACTCCTTGCGCTCGATCGCGGACAGGATCGTGGCCTCGGCGCAATCGAGCATGTACCCGAGTTCGAGCGCTGCCAGCACGTCCTGGTTGAAGACGGTCCCGCCGTCGTCGACATAGGCGCGCGCGGACTCCTCCTTGAGGCGGTGGACGATCTCGTGCGCCTTCTGCAGGCCCTCCTCCTCGCGGTACACCGCGACGTACTCGTTCATCGCCTCGCCGAGCTCGTCCTTGATGTCGGAGATCCGCCGGCCCTCGCGCGGGCGCTCGATGACCTCGGAGATCGTCGCGATGTCCTCGCGCAGGCGCGACTTCGGCGCGCTGGGCATCGGCAGCTCGCGGCCGCGCCGCGCCGCATCCTGGCCCGAGCGGCGGCCGAAGATGAGCGTGTCGAGCAGCGAGTTGGCGCCCAGCCGGTTGCCGCCGTGGACGGAGACGCAGGCCACCTCGCCGGCGGCGTAGAGGCCGGGGACGGGCGTGCGCCCGTCGACGTCGGTCTTGACGCCGCCCATGATGTAGTGCTGGCCGGGGCGGATCATGATCGGCTCGCGGGTGATGTCGGTCCCGGCGAAGTCGCGGCCGATGTTGACGATCTCGCGCAGCGCCTCGAGGACGCGCTTGCGCGGGACGACCGTGATGTCGAGGTAGATCCCCTGCCCGTCCGGGCCGACGCCGCGGCCCTCGTTGATCTCGGTCTGCTCGGCGCGCGACACGACGTCGCGCGAGGCGAGCTCCATCTTGTTGGGCGCGTACTTCTCCATGAAGCGCTCGCCGTCGGAGTTGAGCAGGTGCGCGCCCTCGCCGCGCGCGCCCTCGGTGATGAGAAAGCCGTTCTCCGCCAGCGTCGTCGGGTGGTACTGGACCATCTCCATGTCCATGATCGGACAGCCCGCGCGGTAGGCCTGCGAGATGCCGTCGCCCGTGCAGATCAGCGCATTCGTCGTCGGCTTGTAGCACTGGCCGTTGCCGCCGTTGGCGAGGATCACCGACTTGGCGTTGAAGATCTCCATCGTGCCCGAGCGGATGTCGCGCGCGACGGCGCCGGCGCAGCGGCCGGCGTCGTCGAGGATCAGCGAGGTGCAGAACCACTCCTCGAAGCGGTCGACCGTAAGGTGATGGCGCATGAGCTGCTCGTAGAGGACGTGCAGGATCGCCTGGCCGGTGATGTCCGCGACGTAGGCGGTGCGCTTCTTCGACGCGCCGCCGAACGCGCGCAGGTCGAGCTGCCCTTCCTCGTTGCGGTGAAAGGTGACGCCGATGTGCTCGAGGTGCATCGCCTCCTTCGGCGCCTCGCTGCACATGATCTCGATCGCGTCCTGGTCGCCGAGGAAGTCCGAGCCCTTGACCGTGTCGTAGGCATGCTCGGTCCAGTCGTCGTCGATCGCGATCGCGGCGTTGATCCCGCCCGC
>DATMJM010000538.1:0-4121 GCA_035553935.1 Solirubrobacteraceae bacterium | reverse complement strand
CGCGCAGCCCGGCGGGGAGTCATCCCTCGCGCGCGTCGGGCTGCCGGCCGCGCACCGGGGCGGGCAGGTGCAGCACGTCTGCGAGGTCGGCGTCCGGCGGAGTCGGAGCCGGCTCGGCGGGCGCCGTCACGACGCGGTGCGTGCCCGTCAGCGTGCCGTAGAGGTCGACCTGCTCGCGCACGACCTCGCCGATGCGGCGGACTCCCTCGCGGATGTCGGCCTCGCCCACGCCGGAGAAGTTCAGCCGCATCGAGCTGCCGCCGCGGCCGTCGAGGAACGCGGCGCGCCCGGGCACGAACGCGACGTGCTCGTCGAGCGCGCGCGCCAGCAGGTCGGTCGTGTCGATGTAGTCGGGCAGCGTGACCCAGATGAACAGGCCGCCCTGCGGGTGCGTCCAGCGCGACTCGCGGCCGAGGTAGTCGGCGAGCGCGTCGAGCATGACGTCGCGCCGGCGGCGGTAGATCTCCTTGAGCGACTGCACGTAGTCCTGCCAGCGGCCGCTGTCGAAGTACGCCGCGACGAAGAGCTGCGTCAGCGAAGACGAGCACAGGTCGGACGCCTGCTTGCCGATGTTCATCTTCTCGAGCACCGGGCGCGGGCCGACGCTCCAGCCCAGCCGCACCCCCGGAGAGAGGATCTTCGAGAACGTGCCGAGGTAGATGACGAAGTCGCCGCCCTCCAGCGCGTACAGGGTCGGCAGCGGGTCGCCCTCGTAGCGCAGCAAGCCGTACGGGTTGTCCTCGAGCACGAGCAGCTCGCGCTCGCGCACGACCTCGACGAGCCGGCGCCGGCGCGGCAGCGACATCGTCGTGCCGCCCGGGTTCTGAAACGTCGGCACGGTGTAGATGAACTTCGGGCGCCGGCCGTCGCGGTCGAGGCGCTCGAGCGTGCGCTCGAGCTCGTCGATCCGCATGCCGTCCTCGTCGAGGCCGATCTGGATGACCTCGGCCTGGTAGGAGCAGAACGTCGGAACGGCGCCGGGATAGGTGGGGCCCTCGGCGATGACGATGTCGCCGGGATCGATCAGCGTCTTGCACACGAGGTCGATGACCTGCTGGCCGCCGGTCGTGACGAGCACGTCGTCGGGGTCGATCGTCGTGCCCTCCTCGGCCATCACCTCGGCGATGCAGCTCTTGAGGACGGCGAGGCCCTCCGTCGGGCCGTACTGCAGCGAGCGCGCCGTCGAGTCGACGGCGACGTCGCCCATGATCGCGGCGAAGGACTCGGCGGGAAACGAGGACGTGTCGGGGAGGCCGCCGGCGAGCGAGATGATGTCGCTGCGCTCGGTGAGCGCCATGAGATCGCGCATCGCGGAGGACTTCATGACCTTCGTGCGCGCCGCGAACAGAGCGGCGTAGCGCTCGAGGTCGCGCGACGTGTGACGGGGGCCCGGCGCCGCGGTCATGGATCTGGCTTCGCCGGAGGGGCGCGCGTCCCTGTCGTCTATCGTCATGCGCCCCTCACGGTACCGGACGCGTTGCAGCTGCTGATCGACATCCTCCAGGGCGCCGGCCTGTCCAGTGCAGCGGGCGTCCGGCCGTTCCTGCCGGCGCTCGTCGCGGGCGCGCTGGCGACCGCGGACGTCGGCATCGACTACGACGGCACGCCGTTTGCGTTCCTCGAGCAGCCGGCGTGGCTGCTGGCCGTCGCCGTCGTGCTCATCGCGACGCTCATCCTGTCGCGCCGCGACGCGGTCGGGGTGCGCCTGGAGTCCGCGCTGCAGGGCGTCGCGATCGGCATCGCGGCGCTGCTGTTCGCCGGGGCGCTCGCCGACAACACCGACGTCTGGTGGCCGGGGCTCCTGGCCGGCGGGCTGTGCGCCGCCCTCGCGGCCGCCGCCACGCGCTCGCTCGTGACGCGCGTGCGCGCGCGCCTCGACAGCGAGGCGCGCGGCGCCCTGCCGGTCTACCTCGAGGGGACCGCGGTCGTGCTCGCGGCGCTCTCGGTCGTGGTCGCGCCGATCTCGGTCCTCGCTCTGGGCTTCTTCGCGTTCCTGTTGCGCGGCGGCAAGCGCCGCGAGGGCGAGAAGTACGCCGGTCTGCGCATCCTGCGGTGACCCCTCCCAAGCTCGTCCTGACCGTCATCGACGGCATGAAGCCGACGATGGTCGAGCGCGCGATGCGGGCGGGCAGCGCGCCCGCGCTGCAGGCGATCGCCGACCGCGGCAGCTATGTCGGCGAATGCGTGGCCGCGTTTCCCTCGGTGACGCCGGTCTGCGCCGCGACGATCACGACCGGCGTGCTGCAGGACGAGCACGAGATCCCCTCGATGAACTGGTACTCGCGCGCCGAGCAGCGCTACGTCGAGTACGGCTCGTCGTTCTCCGCGTCGCGCCGGTTCGGCCTCAACCGCCAGCTCGTCGACACGATCTTCAACATGAACGCGACGCATCTGTCGCCCGAGGTCGCGACCGTCTTCGAGACGCTCGACGACACCGGCGAGGTGCGCACGGCCGGCACGACGTACCTCATCTACCGCGGCCGTCACGAGCACGAGATCTCGCGCGACTTCGCGCTGACGCGCGCGGCGTCCCAGCTGTTCCGGCGCTCGGTGCTCGGCCCGCGCGAGCTGTTCTATGCGGACATCTTCGCCAGCCGCAGGACGGGCTGCTGGTCGCGGATGGGGATCCCCGGGTTGCGCGACCAGCACGGTGGCTGCGTCGCCTCGCACCTCGTCGAGCACGACCTGTTCGACTTCATGCTCCTGTCGCTGCCCGACAACGACGCGCACTCGCACAAGAACGGTCCGCACGCGCAGATCACCTCGATCGCCGCCGCCGACGCCGAGCTGTGGCGCGTCATGGAGGCCGGCGGCGGCTGCGACGCGTTCCTCGACGAGCACGCGATGATCGTGATGGCCGACCACTCGCACTCGCACATCGAGCGCACGATCGACCTCACCGCCGCGTTCGCCGACTGGCGCGTGCTGCCGCCGTCGGGCGAGGGCGCGCGCCACGCCGAGCTCGCGCTGTGTCCCGCGCAGCGCGCCGCGATGATCTACATCCTGCTCGATTCGCGCGCGAGCGCGCTGCCGCGCGTCGTCGGCCGTGCGCGGGAGACCGAGGGGGTCGATCTCGTCATGTGGTGGGATGCGGACGCCGTCGGCTCTCGAGTGCGGATCGGCGGCGGCCGCGGCGAGCTGTCGTTCGCGCCGGGCGGCGAGCTGGCGGACCGCCGCGGCCGGCGCTGGTCGGTCGACGGCGAGCTCGAGACCCTGCTGGCGCACGTCGAGGACGGCGTGCTGCACTGCGACAACTATCCCGACGCGCTCGCGCGCGTGTGGGCCGCGATGACGTGCCCGACGTCGGGCGACGTGCTGCTGTCCGCCCAGCCCGCCTACGAGTTCCCGGACTGGGGCAACCGCGCCCACGTGCGTGGCGGCAGCCATGGCTCGCTGCATCGCGCCGACTCGCTCGGCGCGCTGCTGTTCTGCGGGGTGCCGTCGCCGCCCGAGCGCGCGGACGGCAACTGGTCGATCGCCGACATCGCGCCGATGATCGCCGGCCATTTCGGCGCTGCGTAACCTTGAAGGACATGAGCCCCGAGGAGGCCACGGCCGAGCACGCGGTCGACCAGCCGCGCCTGCGGGGCCGTACGCGGGTGCGCGCGGGGCTGCGCAAGCCGGCGAACTGGTTGCAGCTCGTGCGCTTCGGCGTCGTCGGCGCCAGCGGCTACGTCGTCAACCTCGTCGTCTTCGCGCTGCTCGTGCACGCCGCCGGCATCGACTACAAGCTGGCGGCGGCCGGCGCGTTCGTCGTGGCGCTGACGAACAACTTCATCTGGAACAGGCTGTGGACGTTCCGCGCCAGCGAGGGGCACGCGGGCTTCCAGGCGGCGCGCTTCTGCGTCGTCTCGCTCGTCGCGTTCGGCGTCAACCTCGTCGTGCTGTACGCCCTCGTGGAGGCGATCGGCGTCAGCGAGGTCCCGGCGCAGGCGCTCGCGATCGCCGCCGCGACGCCGTTGAACTTCATCGGCAACAAGCTCTGGAGCTTCCGCCTGTAATGCGCGGCGCGGCGTGCGCCGCGCTGCTGCTCGTCGCGCTGGCAGCGGCTCCCGCCGCTGCGCAGCAGCGGTCGCCCGGCGACTCCGGCGCGCTGCCGACGAACCTGCCCGGCACCGCGG
>DATMJM010000537.1:0-2563 GCA_035553935.1 Solirubrobacteraceae bacterium | reverse complement strand
CACCGTGAGCCCGCCTGCAGCGCCAGCCCTCGCGCTGACGTCGCTCGCGCATGGCGCAGGCTGCGGCTGCAAGTTGCCGGCCGCCGCACTGCTGCCGATCGTGCGCGGACTGCCGGCGGTCGACGACGAGCGCCTGCTCGTCGGATCGAGCACCGCGGACGACGCCGCCGTGCTCAAGCTGACCGACGAGATCGCGCTCGTGATGACGATCGACTTCTTCACGCCGATCGTCGACGACCCCTACGACTTCGGCCGGATCGCGGCCGCCAACGCGCTGTCGGACGTCTACGCGATGGGCGGGACGCCGCTGGCGGCGATGAACGTCGTGGCCTTCCCCCTCGAGCAGCTCGGCAGCGACATCCTGCGCGAGATCCTGCGAGGCGGCGCCGATGTTGCCGCGGCCGCCGGGATCGCCGTCGTCGGCGGGCACTCGATCGACGATCCGGAGCCGAAGTACGGGATGTCGGTCACCGGCACGGTGCATCCCGACGAGCTGATCTCCAACGCGGGCGCGCGCGCGGGCGACCTTCTCGTGCTGACCAAGCCGCTCGGCGTCGGCGCGATCACGACGGCCCGCAAGCGCGGCCGGCGCGACGACGACCTGCTCGCGCGGGGGGTGGCGACGATGACGGCGCTCAACGGCGAGGCGTCGGCGGCGGCGCGCACCGCCGGCGCGCACGCGATGACCGATGTCACGGGCTTCGGGCTGCTCGGCCATCTGCACTCGCTGGGCCGCGCGAGCGGCGTCGGAGCGGTGATCGACGCGTCGGCCGTGCCGGCGATCGAGGGCGTGCTCGAACTGCTCGCAGGCGACGACGCCGTATCCGGTGGCAGCCGGCGCAACCGCGAGTACGCCGAGACGTTCACGACGTTCGGCGCCGACGTCGAGGAGGCCGCCCGGCGCCTGCTGTGCGATGCCACGACGTCGGGCGGGCTGCTCGTCGCGATCGCGCCCGAGGCCGCGCCGTCGCTGCCGGGGCCGGTCGTCGGCGAGATCGTCGCCGGGGAGCCCGGCGCCGTGGCGGTGCGGTGATGGTCGTGCCGCAGTCGGATCACCATGGAGCGGCCCGGGCCCGGTGGCCCATCCGGTCTTCAAAACCGGCGGGGCGCGATAGATCGCGCTGGAAGGTTCGACTCCTTCGCCGCTCCGTATGAGCGACCGCGACCGGCTGCGCGAACTGCCGTCCGTCGATCGGCTCGCGACGGCGGTCGCGCGCGCCGAGTTGCAGGCGCGACGCGAGGAGCTGCTCATCGCCGGCGATGCATCCGACGCTGCCGCGGTCGATCTCGTCGCGCGCGCGCGGGCGCGCCTGCGCCCGCGACTGCGGCGCGTGCTCAACGCGACCGGCGTCGTCGTCCACACGAACCTCGGTCGCGCCCCGCTCGCCGCCGAGGCGCAGGCCGCCGTCGCGGCGGTCGCCGACGGCTACTGCAACCTCGAGCTCGACCTGGCCTCGGGAGCGCGCGGCTCGCGGCAGGCGCATGTCGAGGAGCTGCTGCGTGAGCTGACGGGCGCGCAGGCGGCGATCGCCGTCAACAACTGCGCCGCGGCCGTGCTGCTCGCCTGCGCCGCGCTCGCTCAGGGTCGCGACGTCGTCGTCTCGCGCGGGCAGCTGATCGAGATCGGCGGCGGCTTCCGGATCCCCGAGATCCTCGAGCTCGCGGGCACGCGCCTGGTCGAGGTGGGGACGACGAACCGCACGCGCCGCGGCGACTACGAGGCGGCGCTGGCTGCCGAAGGCGCGGGGATCGGGGCGATCCTGCGCGCGCACCCCTCGAACTTCCGGACGGTCGGCTTCGTCGCCGAGGTCGAGGTCGAGGAGCTCTGCGAGCTCGGCGTGCCGGTGATCGACGACGTCGGCTCCGGAGTGCTCACGGACGACCTCGAGCTGCTCGCCGGCGAGCCGGAGGTGCGCCGCTCGGTCCGCGCCGGGGCCGCCCTCACGGCGTTCTCGGGCGACAAGCTGCTCGGCGGCCCGCAGGCCGGGCTGCTGATCGGCACCCGCGAGGCGGTGGACGCGTGCCGCCGCCATCCGCTCGCCCGCGCCGTGCGGATCGACAAGCTGTCGCTCGCCGCGCTCGAGGCGACGCTCGCGCTGTATCGCGATCCGGCGGCAGCGCGCCGTGCGCTGCCGGTGCTCGCGATGCTCGACGCGGACGACGCGACGCTGAGCAGGCGCGCAGACGAGCTCGCGGCAGCGACCGGCGGCGAGGTCGTGCCCTCGACTGCGCGCGTCGGCGGCGGCGCGCTGCCGCTGCTCGAGCTGCCCGGGCCGGCGGTCTCGATCGACCCGGGCCCGGCCGGCGCGACCGCGCTCGCGGCCGACCTGCGCGCCGCCGACCCGGCGGTCGTGGGCCGCATCCACGACGGCCGGCTGCTGCTCGACCCGCGCACGCTGACCGACGACGAGGCGCGCGAGGTGGCGCGCGCGGTGCGCGCCGTCTCACCGTGAACGGCGAGCACGCGGCCCTCACGCTCGGAACCGCCGGCCACATCGACCACGGCAAGACGGCGCTCGTGCGCGCGCTGACCGGCGTGGACACCGACCGCCTGCCCCAGGAG
>DATMJM010000536.1:0-5481 GCA_035553935.1 Solirubrobacteraceae bacterium | reverse complement strand
GACTGTCCCGAGTCGGCGCTGGAAGTCGAACCGGTCGACCTTGATCACGACGCCATCGGTTTCGTAGGCCAGATCGTGGCGGGGCGTCTGCCAGCGCTCAATGAAACCGATGACTCCATCGATGTCCAGATCACTCAGCCGGTTTGGCTCGACCGGCAGGCCGAGCTCGGCCAGTCGGGCCAGCGCCGCTGCTTGGCTGGCGACGCTGTCTGCCGACGCCGTCTCGGACGGCTCGCCCTCGATCAGCACGTAGAACCAGGCTGCCAAACGTCTGCTGGCGGTGACCTGCGGGTCGACCTGGCGGAGCGAGCCGGCGCCACTGTTGCGCGGGTTGGCGTAGAGCGGCAGGCCGGCCTCCTCACGCTCGGCGTTGATGCGCGCGAACTCGGCCTTTGGCATGTAGACCTCGCCGCGAGCCTCGATCGTCAGCGGCCGCCGCAACCGATGCGGGATGGCCTCGATCGTGCGCAGGTTTGGCGTCACGTCCTCGCCCGTCGTGCCGTCGCCGCGCGTGGCGCCCTGGACCAGCGATCCGCGCTCATAGCGGACCGCCACGGCGAGGCCGTCGATCTTGAGCTCGGCCGTGTAGCGCAACTCATCGCCCGGCTCGAGCGCCAGCGTGCGACGCACACGGCCGTCGAACGTGCGCACCTCGTCGTGGCTGAAGGCGTTGGCCAGCGACAGCATCGGCGTCGAGTGGCGAACCTCGGCCAGCGCGCCCGATGGCGCGCCACCTACCCGGCGCGTCGGCGAGTCGGCCGTCGCCAGCTCGGGATGGGCTGCCTCGAGCTGGACCAGCTCGTGAAAGAGGGCGTCGTACTCGGCGTCGCTCATCTCCGGAGCGTCCTGCTCGTGGTACAGCCGGTTGGCGCGCTCGATCTGAGCGCGCAGCTCGGCGACGCGCGCCGCGGGGTCGCTGGCCATCATCAGCCGCAGGATAGGGCGGGCGGCGCCGACGGATCAGCGCGGGCGGCGCCACGGGAACACGCGCCCGTCCAGGCAGATGGAGAAGACTGCCGGCTCCGGGGCTGGCCAGAAAGTTCGTGCTAGTCGACGATCTCCAGCCCCGCCAGCGAGGCGAGCAGCTTCTTGATGCCGCGCTCGGGGAAGGCGACGGTCACCTCCTCGTCGTCGCGCGTCAGCTTCGAGCTGACCACCCTGCCCTCGCCGAAGGCGGCATGGCGGACCAGGTCGCCGTCGCGGAAGCGGCGTTCGCCGGGCACGATCGGTCGCTCGACGACGGGCCGCGCCGGCGGCGCCGGCGACGTTGGCGCAGCGCTGCCGTTGGCATCGCCGTAGTAAGCCGCGCGGCGCGACTGCAGGTCGCGCGACGGCCGGAAGGTCTCGCCCTCGGCCGGCGCGCCGGGGCGCGCGACGTAGCCGCCGCCGGGCGGCAAGGCGCGTCGTCCGGCGGTCCATCCGCCACGCCGGCCGACGAGCCGCGATCCACCGCGCGGGCCAAGGATGTAGGACAGGTCGTAGCCACCGTCGGTCCGCTCGTCGGCGGGTCGCTGGTCCTCATCGGCTTCGTCGGCGGCGACCAACCGCGGGCCATGCATAAGATCGGCCGGGATCTCGAGCAGGAAGCGCGACGGGATCGAGAAGCCGCCGCGGCCCCACGTGGCGCGCGTCGCGGCGTGGGTCAGGTAGAGCCGGTGGCGCGCACGGGTCAGGCCGACATAGGCCAATCGGCGCTCCTCCTCCATCTGGCGCGGATCGTCGAGCGAGCGCTGGTGCGGGAAGACGCCCTCTTCGAGGCCGGTGATGAAGACCGCGTCGAACTCGAGGCCCTTGGCGGCATGGAGCGTGATCAGCGTGACGGCATCGGCGTTGCGCTCGTAGGAGTCCTGGTCGGCGACAAGGGCCGTCTCTTCGAGCAGCCGATCGACCGCGTCCTCCGGCGCCAGGTCGGCATAGCGCGCGACGACCTCGCGCAGCTCGAGCAGGTTGGCCCAGCGATCCTCGCCCTCCTGCGAGCCGTCGAGCAGCATCGCTCGGTAGCCGGCATCCTCCAGCACCGCGTCGAGCAGTTCGGGCAGGGCGAGCGCGCCGACGCGCACGCGCAGCCGTCCGATGAGCGCGACGAAGGCAGCCAGCGCGGACCGCGCTCGGCCACCCGATTCGGCCGACTCGGCGAGCGCGCGAAGCGCCGCCCAGACGTCGCCTGAGCGCCGCGCCGCTTCCTCGCGGACGAGCCCGATGGTCTTGTCGCCGATGCCGCGCGGCGGGACGTTGATGATCCGCTCGTAGGCAGCCACGTCGCTGTCGCTGCGCAGCACGCGCAGGTAGGCGAGCGCGTCCTTCACCTCGCGGCGTGAGTAGAAGCGCGTGCCGCCAACGAGCTGGTAGCGCAGGCTGTAGCGCAGGCAGGCTTCCTCGATCGCCCGGCTCTGGGCGTTAGTCCGGTACATGATCGCGATGTCGGCCAGCCGGTACTGCCGCTCGTCACCCTCGTCGGCGCGGCGAGCGAGGAACGAGCCGCCAGCGCCGCGGCCGCCGACGAGCGCCTCGACCTGGCGGGCGATCCACTCGGCTTCCTCGTCCCCCGAATCAGCCTCGAATCGCTCGATCAATACGCCGCGCGGGTTAGCCGTCCAGAGCTTCTTGTCCTTGCGCGCCGCGTTGCGCGAGACGACGGAGTGAGCGGCATCAAGGATCAGCTGCGTCGAGCGATAGTTCTGTTCGAGCTTGACGACGGTCGCATCGGGATAGTCGCGCTCGAAGTCGAGGATGTTGCGCGGGTCTGCGCCGCGCCACGAGTAGATGCTCTGGTCGTCGTCGCCGACGACCGCCACGTTCTTGCGCTCGCCGGCGAGGTGGCGGACCCACAGGTACTGCGCGCGGTTGGTGTCCTGGTACTCGTCGACGTGGAGGTAGCGCCAGCGATCGCGGTAGTGAGCGAGCGCGGCGGGCGCCTCCTCGAACAGTCGGACGGCCTCGTTGAGCAGGTCGTCGAAGTCGAGCGCGCCCGCCTCGCGCAGCCGCGCCTGGTAGCGCTCATAGGCGCGCGCGGCCAGCTCCTCGTGGTAGCCGCGCGCCTGCTCGGCGGCCTGTGCCGGCCCGAGCAGCTCGTTCTTCCAGCGGCTGATCTGGCCGAGCACCGCGCTCGGCTTGAGGTCGCTGCCACCGACGAGCTCGATGTTGCGCAGCACCTGCTTCATCAGGCTCGTCTGGTCGTCCGTGTCGTAGATCGCGAAACGCGGATCGACACCGATCGCGGCGCCGTCGCGGCGCAGCACGCGCGCGCAGAGCGAGTGGAAGGTGCCCATCGCGACCTCGCGCCCGCTCTCGCCAACGAGCGCCAGGATGCGCGCACGCATCTCGGCAGCGGCCTTGTTGGTGAAAGTGACGGCGAGAATCTGCCACGGCCTGACGCGCCTGGCGCCGATCAGGTAGGCGACCCGGTGGGCGAGCACGCGTGTCTTGCCCGAGCCGGCGCCGGCGAGGATGAGCAGCGGGCCCTCGGTCGTCGTGACTGCCCGCGCCTGTTCGGGGTTGAGCGCGGCGACGATGCGCTGCTCGACCTGGTCCCGGTCAGCCGGCAGTGGCGCGTCGGCGCGCACGGCGACGCTCGGCACCGACGAGAAGAAGTCGGCCGGATGGGGCGCCTCGGAAAGCCCCTCCTCACCGACCAGCGCCGACCTCGCGCCGCGCCGCGGATCGCTTCCCTGGCTGGCGTCCTCGATCAGCTCGCCGTTCGGCTCGTCGGGCAGCGGGACGCGCTCGGCCGGCTTGTCGGGCGCCTCCTTCTGCACCCTCGAATTCTATCGGCGGCTAAGCGAAGGCCCGGGTCGATCGCTCGGCCCGGGCCTTCGGCTGTTGCCTGCAGTGAAAGCTAGAAGTCCATCTCGCCGCCGTGGCCGTGACCGGCACCGGCAGCCGCTTCCTTCTTCTCGGGCAGGTCTGTGACCAGCGTCTCTGTCGTCAGCACCATGCCGGCGATGGAGGCCGCGTGCTGCAGCGCCGAGCGGGTCACCTTGGCGGCGTCGACGATGCCCTTCTCGAACATGTCGACGTGCTCGCCGCGCAGCGCATCGAAGCCGTGGCCGGTGTCCATGCCGCGGACGGCGGAGACGACGACCGAGCCCTCCTCACCGGCGTTCTCGGCGATCTGGCGGACGGGCGCCTCGAGCGCGCGGCGCAGGATGTTGACGCCGATCATCTCCTCGCCCTCGAGCTTGAGCTTGTCGAGCGCCGGGATCGCCTGCAGCAGCGCGGTGCCGCCGCCGGCGACGATGCCCTCCTCGACCGCCGCGCGAGTGGTCGACAGCGCATCCTCGATGCGGTGCTTCTTCTCCTTCAGCTCGACTTCCGTCGCGGCACCAACCTTGATCACTGCCACGCCGCCGGCCAGCTTGGCCAGCCGCTCCTGCAGCTTCTCGCGGTCGTAGTCGGAGGTGGTCTCCTCGATCTGCGCCTTGATCTGGGTCATCCGCCCCTTGATGTCCTCAGCCGAGCCGGCGCCGTCGACGATGGTCGTATCGTCCTTCGTCGCCACGACGCGGCGGGCCGAGCCGAAGTCCTCGGCGGTGACCGAGTCGAGCTTGCGGCCGACCTCCTCGCTGATCACGTTGGCACCCGTCAGGATGGCCATGTCGCGCAGCATCTCCTTGCGCCGATCGCCAAAGCCGGGCGCCTTGACGGCGAGCACCTGGACGGTGCCGCGCAGCTTGTTGACGACGAGCGTCGCGAGCGCCTCGCCGTCGACGTCCTCGGCGATGAGCAGGATCGGCTTGCCCAGCCCGACTGCCTTCTCGAGCGCCGGCAGCAGCTCCTGGATGCTGGAGACCTTCTTGTCGGTGATCAGGATGGCCGGGTTCTCGAGGACTGCCTCCATCCGGTCGGGGTTGGTCACGAAGTAGGCGCTGATGTAGCCCCGATCGAACTGCATGCCCTCGGTGTATTCCTTCTCGAGACCGAGCGACTGGCCTTCCTCGACGGTGATGACGCCGTCCTTGCCGACCTTGTCCATCACTTCGGCGATGATCTCGCCGACCTCCGGGTCGGCCGCGCTGATGGCGGCGACGGCGGCGATCTGCTCGCGCGTCTCGACCGGCCGCGAGTGCTTCTTGAGCTCCTCGACGATCGCTTCGACGCCCTTGTCCAGGCCGCGCTTGACGATCATCGGGTTGGCGCCGGCGGTGACGTTCTTGAGGCCCTCGGTGACGAGTGCCTGGCCGAGGACGACGGCAGTCGTGGTGCCATCGCCGGCGACGTCGTCCGTCTTGGTCGCGACTTCCTTGAGCAGCTGCGCGCCCATGTTCTCGAACGGCTCGTCGAGCTCGATATCGCGCGCGATCGTGACGCCGTCATTGGTGATCGTCGGCGAGCCGAACTTCTTGTCGAGCACGACGTTGCGGCCCTTCGGGCCGATGGTGACGCGGACCGCGTCGGCGAGGCGATCGACGCCCCGCTTGAGAGAACGCCGCGCGTTCTCATCGAAGACGAGCTGCTTAGCCAATTCGGATGTCCCTCCTGAGA
>DATMJM010000535.1:0-3999 GCA_035553935.1 Solirubrobacteraceae bacterium | reverse complement strand
AGATCGACCTCCTCGTCGTGGCGACGCCGAACCGGCTGCACGTCCCGATCGCGCGGCGCGCGCTGACGCGCCGCATCCCGGTCGTCATGGACAAGCCGCTCGCCGCCGACGCGGCGTCGGCGGCCGCCGTCGTCGACGACTTCGCCGCCGCCGGCGTGCCGTTCACGGTCTTCCAGAATCGCCGCTGGGACGGCGACTTCCTGACGGTCCGGCGGATCGTCGAGGCCGGTGAGCTCGGCGACGTCACGCGCTTCGAGTCGCGCTACGAGCGCTTCCGGCCGGCCGTGACCGCGGGCGCCTGGCGCGAGCTGGCGGATGCCGCCGAGGGCGGCGGACTGCTGCTCGACCTCGGCGCGCACCTGGTCGACCAGGCGCTGACGCTGTTCGGCCCGCCCGCGCACGTGTATGCGGAGATCGCGGCGCGGCGCCCGGGCGCGGAGGTCGACGACGACGTCTTCGTCGCCGTCGAGCACGCCGGCGGCGTGCGGTCGCACTTGTGGATGAGCGCGATCGCGCCGGTCGGCGGGCGCTCGCTGCGCTGCAGCGGGACGCGCGCGGGCGTGCAGACGCCGGGGCTGGATCCACAGGAGGACCAGCTCGCCGCCGGGCTGCGACCGGGCGACGACGCGTGGGGCGAGGGCGAGGCCGCGTGCTGGGTGGACGGCGACGGCGAGCGTCGGCTGCCGATCGAGCGCGGCGCGTACGAGCGCTTCTACGCGGGCGTTCGCGACGCGCTGCGCGAGGGCGCCGCCATGCCGGTCGACCCGCGCGACAGCGTCGCGGCGCTGCGTGTCATCGACGCGGCGCGGCGCAGTTCCCGCGCGGCGCAGGTCATCGACGTGACGACGGAGGAGGAAGAGCGATGAAGACGAGCCTTGGGATCTGGGCGATGGGCCCGATGGTCACCCGCTTCAACCCGGGCGGCTACAAGCCCGAGCTCGCGGGCGTGAGCACGGCCGAGCACGTGCGCACGGCCGTCGCGGGGTTGGAGGGGCTGATCGACGACTACGAGTTCCACTATCCGCAGGAGCTCTGCGACGACAACCTCGACGAGGTCCGCGAGGGGCTCGCCGGCCACGGCATCCACGCGATCGCCAGCGGCATGCACCTCGACAACCGGTTCGCGCGCGGCGGCCTGTGCTCGCCCGACGACGCGATCCACGAGGAGGCGGTGCGGCAGACGGTCGAGTGCGCCGACTTCGCCGGCCGGATCGGCGCGCGGATGATCATCTGGCCCGGGATCGAGGGCTACAACTACCCCTTCCAGACGCCGTACGCGACGAGCTGGGCGCGGCTCATCGACGGCATCGGGGAGACGGCGAGGATGCTGGCCGAGCACGGCCAGGTGCTCCTGCTCGAGCACAAGAACTCCGAGCCGGCCATGAAGATCCACATGGGCAACGTCGGCATGACGCTGCACGTCATCCACACGCTGCGCGCCCGCGGGATCGACAACGTGCAGGTCAACATGGACTGGCAGCACCTGATCATGAACGGCGAGAGCCTCGGCGAGTATGCGGCGCTGCTGGCCGCCGAGGGGCTGCTCGGACACCAGCACGCAAACTCAGGCTGGGGCACGTTCGACGACGACAACATGGTCGGCGCGACGGCGTTCATGGAGACGCTCGAGCTTGCGGTCGAGCTGCGGCGCGCCGGCTACGGATCGGGCGGCGAGCGGCTCGGCTTCGACCTGTACCCGTACACCGAGGACGCGGTCGAGGTCGTCAGGCGCAGCGTGCTGCAGTGGCGCTTCATCGACGGTGTGGCGGCGCGGATCGACGATGAGGCGCTGCGCGAGGCGCAGGCCCGCAAGGACGCTATCCGCGCCTACGAGCTCGTGTACGCGGCGCTCGGCGCGTGACGCTGCTCGCCGGCCTCGACGTCGGGACGTCGTCGGTCAAGGGCCTGCTGGTTTCGGCCGACGACGGGGCGGTCGTTGCGCGCGCCGAGGTGGAGCATCCGCTCTGGACGCCGCGGCCCGGCTGGGCCGAGCAGGACCCGGAGGACTGGTGGGCGGGCGCGCAGGCGGTTCTGTCCGAGCTCGGTCGAACCGGCGACATCGCCGGGATCGGGCTGACGGGGCAGATGCACGGGCTCGTCGCGCTCGACGCGGCCGGCCGGGTGCTGCGCCCGGCGATCCTGTGGAACGACGGCCGCACCGCGCGTGAATGCGCCGAGATCGAGGAGCGGATCGGCCTGGAGGCGCTCGTCGCGCAGACCGGCAACCGCGCGCTGACCGGCTTCACGGCGCCGAAGCTGCGCTGGCTCGCGCGCCACGAGCCGGAGGTGTTCGCGCGGATCGACCGGGTGCTGCTGCCGAAGGACTACGTGCGGCTGCGGTTGTGCGGCGCCCATGCGACGGACGTCGCCGACGCGTCCGGCACGCTGCTGTTCGACGTCGCCCGGCGGCGCTGGAGCGACTCGGTCGTCGAGGCGCTGGAGATCGACCGCGCGTGGCTCGCGCGCGTGCACGAGTCGCCCGAGGTCAGCGGCGAGACACCCGGCGGGGTGCCGGTCGCCGCGGGCGCCGGCGACCAGGCGGCCGGCGCCCTCGGCGTCGGGGTCGATCGGCCGGGGCCCGCGTCGGTGGTGCTCGGCACGTCGGGCGTCGTGTTCGCCGCGTCGGAGTCCTACGCCGTCGATCCGGCTGCGCGCGTGCACGCGTTCTGCCACGCCGTCCCCGGCGCGTGGCACAGCATGGGCGTGATGCTGTCGGCGGCGGGCTCGCTGCGCTGGCTGCGCGACGCGGCCGGTACGGGGCTCGCGTACGCCGATCTGGCCGGCGAGGCCGCGCGCTGGGAGCCGGGCGTTGAGGGGCTGACGTTCCTGCCCTACCTCGCCGGCGAGCGCACGCCGCACAACGATCCGCAGGCGCGCGGCGCCTTCACGGGGCTGTCGCTGCGCCACGACCGCGGCGCGCTCGTGCGGGCGGTGCTGGAGGGCGTGGCGTTCGGGCTGCGCGACGGGTTGGACCTCGTGGCGCGGACGTCGGCGCCGCCCGCCCTCGCGCGCGTGTCGGGCGGTGGCGCGCGCAGCCGCCTGTGGCTCGAGATCCTCGCGTCCGTGCTCGAGCTGCCGTTGCAGCGCACCTCGGTGGACGAGGGCGCCTCGTTCGGGGCGGCGCTGCTCGGCGGCGTCGCGGCAGGCGCGTTCGGCGACGTGCACGAGGCTGTCGCGGCATGCGTGCAGCCGCGCGAGATCGTCGAGCCGCGAGCGGAGTGGGTTGCGGCGTACCGCGAGGCGCGACAACGCTTCGTCGCGCTGTACCCGGCGCTGCGCGCGGCGTGAGCGACGACGCCGAGTATCCTCTGCCCCCGTGAACAAGACGAAGATCAAGGATCCGATCCGCGAGCTGCTGGCGTCGATCCCGCCGGCGATGTTCCTCGGCAATCCTCCCGGCACCGTCGCGATCTGGCGGACGAAGATCATCGAGGCGGGCGGCGACCCGGACGAGGCGCTCGCATGGGTCCGCGAGCGCGGCGGCTGCGCCGACAAGAGCTTTCCACCCGCCAAGCGCAGGGGCCTGCCGCTGCGAGCCTACGAGGACACGCGGCAGTTCTACGTGATCCCGGAGAGCGCGCTGGCGTAGGTCCTCGCGGCGCGGACGGCCGCCATCTGACCGACCGCGCTGGCCTCCTCGCGCACTCGGTGGCGCGACCCTAGCCGCAGTGCCGGGCAAGTCGCGCGCGTGACCTACCCGAACGACCAGCGCCTACGGAGGCGCCACAACTAGGCGACGAGCGCGGTGAAGGCGCGCCCGCGGGCCTCGAAGTCCGTGAACTGATCGAACGAGGCGCAGGCCGGCGACAGCAGCACGACGTCGCCGGCGCCCGCCGCAGCCTGCGCCTGCGCGACGGCCGTCTCGAGGTCGCCGCACTGCTCGCCGCCCACCTCGCGGCCGATCCGCTCGGCGTCCTGGCCGATGAGGTACGTCCGGAACGCTGCGCCGCGGAGCGCGGAGAAGTCCTGTCCCTTCGCCTGGCCCCCGATGCCCGGATC
>DATMJM010000534.1:0-4568 GCA_035553935.1 Solirubrobacteraceae bacterium | reverse complement strand
AGCCAGAACGTGAACACGCGGTAGGCGAGCACCGCCGGGACGATCAGCGGCAGCGGCACCCCGAAGGCCGCGAACGCCCCGATCATCCCGCCGTCGACACCGCCGATGCCGCCCGGCAGCGGCAGCAGGTTGCCGAGGAAGCCGACGAAGTAGCCCATGATGATCACGGCCACGGGCGGCGGATCGCCGAAGGCATGAAAGCACGCCCACAGCACCGTGATGTTGCAGCTCCAGTAGACGACCGCGCCCAGCAGCGCGGGGTCGCGCTCGCGCACGTGCGACAGGGCCTCGCGCATGCCCGACGAGAAGGCGGCGGGCGCGTTGGACAGCGCCTGCGCGAACCGCGCGAGGCGCCCGCGGCGGGAGACGAAGCCCTCCATCCGGCGCTGCAGGTCGGGCGGCACGCGCGAGAGGCCGAGCGCGAGCGCGATCACGAGCAGGCCGAAGATCGCGGGGATCACCGTGATCGCGAACGGACCGGGCCCCGGCAGCAGGTTCCAGTACAGCCCGAAGCCGCAGAAGACGAGCGCCGCCATGTACACCGCGTAGGTGAGGATCAGGAACGCGAGCGTCTTGTCGGCGACCTTGCGGCGCGGCATGCCGGCGCGCCGCAGCGCCCACGCCGTCAGCGCGATGCCACCTGCGCCGCCGGCTGCGAACAGCCGCGTCGCGGCCAGCCCGGCCATCGTGATCTGGTAGCTCGCGCGCCAGTCGATCCGCTCGCTCGCGCGGCTGCCCGCGCGCACGAAGACGCCCTGGAACATCATCACGTAGCCGCCGAAGGAGGCCAGCGTGAAGAGCACCGCGACCGCCAGCCAGCGCCGGTCGCCCTCCCCGACCTGCTCTCCCTGCTCCCTCAGGTCGGCGAGCTGCGGCAGGATCAGGTACAAGAACGCGAGTGCGGAGACGACGAAGAAGGCCCCCAGCACGAGCCCGCGCCGCGTGACCTGCAGACGCGGCATCGCCTCGTCGAGGTCATACTGATCCTCATCGGGTTCGGCTGGATCGCCCTCCCGGGGCTTGCCCGTCGTATCCATGGTCCTCTGTTCCGCGCGCGAGAGAACGCCGAGTATAGGTACGGCGCCAGACCGTACGGAGGCGTTCGGGTGAGCCCCCGGTCAGCTCACGCGCGGAGCGGCGTGCTCGACGAGCGCCGCGATCAGGCGGCTCGTCTCGTCGGCCTCGGGATGCCATTGCACGCCGAGCGCGAAGGCGTTGGCGGGCAGCTCGATCGCCTCGGGCAGGTCGTCGATCACCGCCCAGCCCGTCACCACGAGGCCCTCGCCGACGCGGTCGATGCCCTGGTGGTGGTGGGACTTCGTCGCGTGCAGCTCCTCGCCGGCGGCGCGCGCCGCGAGCGAGCCGGGCGCCAGGCGCACGTCGTGATCGGCGCCGTCGAAGCTGCCCAGCACGCGGCGGTGCTCCTCGTGGCCGAGCAGCTCGGGCAGGTCCTGGTGCAGCGTCCCGCCGCAGGCGACGTTCATGACCTGCATCCCGCGGCAGATCCCGAGCACCGGGATGTCGCGCTCCAGCGCCCGCCGCACGAGCGCGACCTCGAACGCGTCGCGCTCCGGCACGCTGCCGATCGTCTTCGGATGCCGGGCGGCGCCGTAGGCGGCCGGCTCGATGTCGGCGCCGCCGGCGAGCATGAGCCCGTCGATGCGGTCCAGCGCCTCGTCGGGATCCTCGACGAGCGCGCGGTCCGGCGCCAGCAGCAGCGCGAGCGCGCCCGCCCGGTTGACGGCGTCGACGTAGTTGCGCGGCAGCAGGAAGGCGTCGAGGTCCCACGCGCCCCAGCGGGCGCGCTCCAGCGGCGTGCAGATGCCGATCACGGGACGTGGCATCCCGTGCAAGGTAGCTTCTCGGGCATGTACGAGACCCTCGCGCTCCAACGACGCGGCGCAGCCGCGATCATCCGGCTGGATCGCCCGGACGCGCTGAACGCGTGGAACCACCAGCTCGGCACCGAGCTGCTCGACGCCGTCCGCAGCGTCGCAGCGGACGACGACGTGCGGGCCGTCTGCGTGACGGGCAGCGGGCGGGCGTTCTCCTCCGGCGCCGACCTGCGCGACCTGACCTCGCGCGGCGTCACACCCGAGGGCCACATCGACGTCCACACGACGCTCACGACGATCTACCACCCGATCCTCACGACCCTGCGGCGGATGCCCAAGCCGGTCGTCGCGGCGATCAACGGCCCCGCGGTCGGGATCGGCTGCTCGCTGGCGCTGTGCTGCGACCTGCTGATCGCCGCCGAGTCGGCATACATGCTGCTGGCGTTCGTGAACATCGGGCTCGTGCCGGACGGCGGCGCCGTCGCGCTCATCTCGACGCGCGTCGGCGCGGGCCGCGCGACGCAGATGGCGCTGCTCAACGAGCGCGTCCCGGCCTCCGACCTGCGCCGCTGGGGCCTCGTCAACGACGTGCTGCCCGACCACGAGTTCGAGGAGTTCGTGCACGACACGCTCGACCGGCTCGCCGCCGGGCCGACGCTGTCCTATGCCGGCGCGAAGCGGCAGATCAACGCCTGGATGTACGCCCGCCTCGACGAGCAGCTCGAGCTCGAGGCACGCATCCAGCAGGAGATGGCGGCGTCGAGCGACTTCCGTGAGGGCGTGACCGCGTTTCTCGAGAAGCGCACACCGAAGTTCACCGGCGGGTGAGCCCGGGCGCGGCCGGGCGGCCGGACGCGCCGTCATGGGAAAGCAGATCGGCGCCGCATGAATAGAATGCCCGCCGCCTTGCCTGCCGCCCCCCGAACCCGCCGCCGCGTCTTCGCGCTCGCGCTCCTCGCGGCGCTGATCGGCGCGCTCGTGCTCGCGACCGGTGCGTCGGCCGATCTCCTGACGCCCGAGTCGGGCGGCGGCTCGCCCAACGCGGCGAGCATCGACACGCTCTACAAGATCATCCTCGCGATATCCGCCATCGTCTTCTTCGGCGTGGAGGGCGCGCTGCTGTACTCGATGGTCAAGTTCCGCGCGCGCAAGGACGCGGTGCCCGCGCAGATACGCGGCAACACGCGCCTGGAGATCGGCTGGACGCTCGGCGCCGCCGTGATCCTGGTCGTCCTCGCCGTCGTGACGTTCGCGATGCTCGACGATATCCGCAACCCGCCCAACTCCGACGCCGACGGCTTCCCGACGCAGCGGATCGCCAACGTCCGCAACGCGTCGGCCTATCAGCCGCGGCCGCCGAACGGGCGCGCGCTGAACATCGACGTCAACGGGCAGCGCTACATCTGGCGCTACACGTATCCCGACGACGACAACAACGTCCTCAACAACGTCTTCAACTACGAGACGCTGGTCGTCCCGACGAAGACGACGGTGACGCTCACGATCAAGGCCCAGGACGTCGCGCACTCGTGGTGGATCCCCGAGCTCGGGGGCAAGGCCGACGCGGTTCCGGGGCACCTCAACTTCGCGTGGTTCAAGGTGCAGGAGCCCGGCAGCTTCCGCGGGCAGTGCGCCGAGCTGTGCGGCCGCAACCACGCCGACATGCTCGCGAAGGTCGTCGCGATCGAGCCAGACGAGTTCGAGCGCTGGCTCGAGAACAAGAAGCGGGAGATCGACGCCAACAACAAGGCCGCCCAGGAGCGCCGCGAGGCGGAGGCCGAGGATCTCGCGGAGGGTGCAAGCCCGGCGGTCGGCGGGAACACCAGCCCGGACGCCGGCGCGAACACCGATCCAGCCGAGGGCGAGTAGGAGCCATGGCAGCCACCGACACACCCGCCCTCGTCCCCGAGATCACCGCGCACGAGGTCAAGCCCGAGCCGCGGGGCTGGGTCTCGTGGGTGACGACGACCGATCACAAGCGGATCGGGATCATGTACATCGTCACGACGTTCGCCTTCTTCATCCTGGGCGGCGTCGAGGCGTTGCTCATGCGCGTGCAGCTCGGCACGCCCGACAACACGTTCCTGACGCCGTCGACGTACAACGCGCTCTTCACGCTGCACGGCACGACGATGGTCTTCCTGTTCGTCGTGCCGATCATGGCCGGCTTCGGCAACTACTTCCTGCCGTTGATGATCGGCGCGCGCGACATGGCCTTCCCGAAGCTCAACGCGCTGTCGTACTGGCTGCTGCTGTCGGGCGGGCTGGTCTTCTACCTGTCGCTGTTCTTCGCGCCGCCGGAGGCCGGCTGGACGTCCTATGCGCCGTTGTCGGCGGAGACATACTCCGAGACGGGCGGGATGGATGCGTGGATCTTCCTCGTCCACCTGACCGGCATCTCGTCGCTGATCGGGGCGGTCAACTTCTACGCGACGATCGCGAACATGCGCGCGCCCGGCATGGGCTGGGGCCGCCTGCCGCTGTTCGTCTGGGCGCTCCTCGTCTACGCGGTCCTGCTGATCCTCGCGCTGCCCGTCATCGCGGGCGCCGTGACGCTGCTGCTCACCGACCGTCACTTCGGGACGGGCTTCTTCGACCAGGGCCAGGGCGGCGACCCGCTGCTGTGGCAGCACCTGTTCTGGATCTTCGGGCACCCGGAGGTCTACATCCTGATCATGCCGGCCTTCGGCATCGTCTCGGAGGTCATCCCGACCTTCAGCCGCAAGCCGCTGT
>DATMJM010000533.1:0-2704 GCA_035553935.1 Solirubrobacteraceae bacterium | reverse complement strand
GGCGCACGCCGTGCTGCCCGACCTCGGTCAGCTCGCAGGCGTCGCCGGCCTTTCCGTTGGTCTCGGTGTCGACGACGAGGAACTCGGTTGTCGCGAGCGGCTGTGCGAGCAGGTCCATCCACGCATAGCGTGCCGTCCGGACATGACGGAATGCACGCGTCGTTGCAGCGGGTGCCCGCTCGACGACCGCACACGCGGATAGTCTGTGATCATGAACGGACCCCGCGGCGGAGGAGTGGGATGACGACCTTCACGACGCCGGACGCGCAACGCCGCCTGACGGAGCTCGACGCCCGCACGCGCGTCGCCTGGGCGACGTATCGCGACGGGCTCAGCGGATTGCAGGGCACGGCCTACGACGACGCCGAGGCGGCAGCCTGGGACCAGCTCCAGGCGACGCTCGGCGAGGTCGAGATGGAGCGCGCCGAGCTCACGCTGCGCAACCGTGCCTGAGCGGAGCGCGGCCGCACGAGCGCACCCAAACGACCTCGGGTAGGTTCTATCGGTCGGTGCGACCGCTGGACCTGATGAGCAGGACGCCGGGGATTGTCGCGGGGGTCGCCCTCGCTGTCGTGTTCGCGCTCGCCGGCTGCGGAGACGACGACTTCGCCAACGACCCGCGCGCCCCGGTGCGGATCACGCTCGCCGCAGTCATCACGCCGACGAACGTCACCGTCTCGCCGGCGCGCCTCGGCGCGGGGATGGTCGAGCTGATCGCCAGCAACCTGACGTCGCGGTCGCAGCGCGTCACGCTCAGCAGCCTGACGCTGCAAGACGCTCCGCCGCTGCGCCAGCGCAGCGGCCCGATCAATCCGGGCGACACGGCGTCGCTCACCGCCGTCCTGCGCGAGGGCACCTATCGCCTGACGGCGAGCTCCGCCGCGATCGCACCGGCAACGATCCGCGTCGGCCCGCCGCGGTCGAGCTCGCAGGACACGCTCTTGCAGCCGTAGCGCAGCGCCCGCGCCCTTGTCACAATGCGCGCGATGCGCCGCCCCCGCGCCGTCTTGTCAGTGCTCGCGGCCGTGCTGCTGGCAGTCGCCGCCGCGCTCCTGACGACCGGCGGCTCGAGCGCCGCGCCGTCGAGATCGCAGGCCCTCTTCAAGAAGACGCTGCTCGACGACGCGAAGACCACGCGCGCGATCAAGGAGCTGCTGCGCAGCGGCGGCGGGATCGTCGCGCCCGACATCACGTTCGCCGACGTCACCGGCGACCGGCGGTCGGACGCCGTCGTGCTCGTGGACACAGCGGGCGTCGCGGGTGCCGTCGCGCTGTACGTCTTCTCGACCCACGGAGAAGACGAGGACGCGGGCCTGCGCGCCGTCTACCGCTCGCAGCGCCTGTACCGCGCGAGCGCCGAGGTCTCCGGCGGCGCGCTGGCGCTGAGCACGCCGCGCTTCTCCGAGGGCGACGACGTGTGCTGCCCCGCGAAGATGCTGCGCCGCGTGTACGCGTGGAGCTCGCGAGCCGAGAAACTGCGGCTACGCAGCTCCGACGAGATCGACGCGCCACGCTAGCGGATCGGTGTGACGAAGGACCGTCCTGGGCGTCGGTGGACCGACCCGCCGCCCACTAGCCGAGTTACCGATGCGCGTTTGCAATACTTGCTTGCGTGCACGCATCTACCGGCTCTACGACGGAGCTCGCCGCTCAGCTGCTCGCCCTGTGGCGCGCCGTCGCCGGCAGCAACGGCGTCGGGGCCTACGCGATCTTCGAGGAGCTCGACCTCACGCTCACGCAGGTCAAGGCGCTCGTCGCGCTGTCGGGCGACGAGCTGACGGTCAAGGAGCTCGCCGAGCGCCTCGGCCTGTCGCTGCCCGGCGCCAGCCGCGCCGCCGACGCGCTCGTCGCTCGCGAGCTCGTCGCGCGCCGCGAATGCCCCGAGGACCGGCGCCAGAAGCGCCTGCGCTGCGCCGCCGCCGGCCGCCGCGCGCTCGAGCGCCTCGACGAGGCGCGCCTCGCCGGGCTGGAGAAGTTCGCCGCCACGCTGCCGGCCGATCACGCTGACCGGCTGGCCGCCGCCCTGCGGCCGATCGTCGACGACCTGCACGAGCCCGGGACCGCGCCATGACCGATCGCATGCGCCTCAACGAGGCCAACCGCCGCTGGTGGACGCTCGCAGCCATGTGCTTCGCGCTGTTCATGGTCATGCTCGACAACACGGTCGTCAACGTGGCGCTGCCGTCGATCCAGGACGACCTGCACATGTCGATCGCCGGACTGGAATGGACGGTGAACGCCTACACGCTGGCCTTCGGCGTCCTGCTCGTCACCGGCGGCCGGCTCGGCGACATCTTCGGCCGCCGCCGCGTCTTTCTCATGGGCGTGGTGCTGTTCGCCGCCGCGAGCGCCTTCATCGGCTTCTCGCAGTCCTCGGCCTGGCTGATCGGCGGCCGGGTGGTGCAGGGCGTCGGGTCGGCGCTCATGATGCCGGCGACCCTGTCGATCATCACCAACGCCTTCCCGCCGCACGAGCGCGGCAAGGCGATCGGCACGTGGGCCGGCGTCTCCGCGCTGGCACTCGCGATCGGCCCGGTGCTCGGCGGCCTGCTCGTCGAGCACGTCTCCTGGCAGTCGATCTTCTTCATCAACCTGCCGGTCGCCGCGGGCGCCGTCGCGGTGACGCTGTTCGCCACGCACGAGTCGCGCGACGAGACGGTCGTCAGGAAGGTCGACCTCGCCGGCATCGCGGCGATCACCGTAG
>DATMJM010000532.1:0-3278 GCA_035553935.1 Solirubrobacteraceae bacterium | reverse complement strand
GCTCGTCGGCCGTCATGGCGTGACGAATCTACCGCCCGCGCGTTCACGCGGGCAGCGGCTGCAGCTCGGCAGCGCCGTAGACGGCCGCGAGCGCGTCGGCGAGCAGCGCGTGCTCTGGCTCGGCGAGCTCGGGGTCTGCCTCGACCAGCCCCTCGGCGTAGATCTTGGCGGCCTCCGCGAGCGCCTCGTCCTCGGGCAGGCGCGCGACCTTGAACTGCGCGAGGCCGGACTGGCGGGTGCCGGCGATCTCGCCCTCGCCGCGCAGCTCGAGGTCGATCCGGGCGAGCTCGAAGCCGTCGCGGTAGCGCTCCAGCGCCCGCAGCCGTGCAGCGTTCTTGGGGCCGAACAGCAGGCAGATCGCCGGATGCTCGCCGCGCCCGACGCGGCCCCTCAGCTGGTGCAGCTGGCTGATCCCGTAGCGCTCGGCGCCCTCGACGAGCATGACCGTCGCGTTGGGCACGTCGATCCCGACCTCGATCACCGTCGTGGCGACCAGCACGTCGGCAGCGCCGGCGGCGAACGCCAGCATCGCCGCCTGCTTCTCCTTCGGGCGCATCTGGCCATGCAGCAGCGCGACGCGGTAGTCCTTCAGCTCGCCGCCGCGCAGGCGCTCGAACTCCGCCGTGGCGGCGCGCGCCTGCAGCGCCTCTGACTCCTCCACCAGCGGGCAGACGACGAACGCCTGGCGGCCGGCGTCGAGCTCCTCGCGGATGCGCTCGTAGGCGCGGGTGCGCTCGGCGTCTGTCGAGGCGACGTGCGTCGTGACCGGCCGGCGTCCGCGCGGCAGCTCGCGCAGCGCGGTGACGTCGAGGTCGCCGTAGCGCAGCAGCGCCATCGTGCGCGGGATCGGCGTGGCGGTCATGTGCAGGACGTGCGGCACCAGGCCGTCGGGCGCCTTGGCGTCGAGCGCCGCGCGCTGGCGCACGCCGAAGCGATGCTGCTCGTCGACGACGACGACCGCGAGGCGATCGAAGCGCACATCGGGCTCGACGAGCGCATGGGTGCCGACGACGAACGACAGCTCGCCGGTCGCGAGCTTGGCGAGGATGTCGGCGCGCCGCCCGGCGGGCGTCGATCCCGTCAGCAGCGCGACGCGCACCGCCTCGCCCGGCATGAGCGCCTGCAGGGTCGCGAAGTGCTGCTCGGCGAGCGTCTCCGTCGGCGCCATGAAGACCGCCTGCGCGTCGTTCTCGATCGCGCGCAGGATGGCGTGCAGCGCGACGACGGTCTTGCCCGAGCCGACCTCGCCCATCAGCAGCCGCTGCATCGGCCGCGACTGCGCGAGCTCCTCGTCGAGGGCCGCGATCGCGCGGCGCTGGTCGCCGGTCAGTGCGAAGGGCAGCAGCTCCTCGCGCCAGCGCGTCGTAAGCGCCGCCGGGCCGTCGAGCACCGGTGCGGCGCCCGCCGCGCGGCGGCGGGCGCGGCGGCGCAGCAGCGACAGCTGGGCGAGCAGCAGCTCGTCGAACGCCAGGCGGCGGCGACCGCCCTCGTGGTCGCCGGCGTGGGCGGCCGCGAGCGCGGCGGGACGGTCGGGCAGCGGCGCGCGCGACCGCAGCCGCGCGGGCAGCGGCTCGACTGCGTGCTCGGCGGCCGGCAGGTGGCGGCGCACGAGCGCGAGGATCTGCGTGGACGACAGCCCCTCCGTCGCCGGATAGTGCGCGACCTCGCCCGCGCCGCCGGTCTGCTCGCCGGTCGGCGCGTGGCTCGCCACGCGAAAGGCGTTGCGCGCGGCGAACTTGCCGTGCAGCACCAGCCGCGTCCCGGGCGGGTACTTGCGCTGCAGCCACGGCTGGTTGAAGAACGTCGCCTTCATGATCCCGGTCTCGTCGCCGACGGTCGCCTCGACGAGCGGCTTCATGCCATGCCGGCGCACCGGCCGGCTGGAGATCGATCGCACGTCGACGACGACCGTCGCGCTCTCGCCGGGCGCCAGCGCGGCGATCGTGCGCGCCTCGCGACGGTCGCGCGGCAGGTGCTCGAGCAGATCGCCGACGGTGAGCAGCCCGAGCTGGTCGGCCGCGTCGGCCGACTTCTGCGGGGTGACCTTCAGCTGCTGCGCGAGCACCGACGGGCGCGGCCAGCGCAGCGGCGCGCCGAGCAGCGTCGCGCGCTCGAGCTCCTCGGTGGACGCGAAGGCCGTCGGCACGCCACCATGATGATCGCGGCGGCGGCGGCTACTCCGCCGCCAGAAGCCACCAGTAGGCCGGCTGGCCGCCGTCCTCGCACTCGAGCTCGACGCCGGCGGGGACGAGCGCGCGGACGTCCTCCTCGTCCAGCGGCGCGCCGTCGCCGGCGATGCACGTCAGAAGCTCGGCGTCCTCGCCGAGCGCCGCGAGGACGGCGCCGAGCGTCGCGCGGGGTTCACCCCAGGCGACGACGCTGTCGTCGACGAACCCGACGGCCTCGCCGACGGCGAAGCGCCCCTCGCCGTCGTCGCGCGCGGCGGGTGCGACCGCGCCGGTGCGCAGCCGCGCCAGCGCCTCGTCGACGGCGGCGACGTTTGCGGCCGCCGAGCGCGCCGGGTCCAGCGCGAGCACCGCCGCGAGGCCCGCCTGCTGCGAGCGCGCGCCGCTCACCCGCACGACCTTCTCCGACAGCTCGGCGGCGTGCTCGGCGGCCATGACGACGTTCGGCGAGTTCGGCAGCACGACGACCTCCTCGGAGGGCACGTCGTGGATCCCGGCCAGCAGCTCGTACGTCGACGGGTTGAGCGTCGGCCCGCCGTCGAGCACCGCGACGCCGAGCGATTCGAACAGGGCGCGCATCCCGTCGCCGGCGGCGACCGCGAGCGCGCCGCAGCGCTGCGTCGCCAGGCGCGCGTCGCGTTCGGCGACCTGGAGGCGCATGTCCGCGATGTCGAGGTGCGAGACCTCGCCGGCGTCCTCGAACAGCGCCGTCGCAGCATGCGGCTCGTCGGTGTGGACGTGGATCTTCAGCGTGGCCGAGTCGCCGACGACGAGCACCGAGTCGCCGACCGCCTCCAGAGGCGCCGTCCAGTATCCCGGGTCGAGGTCGCGCCCGATGACCGCGAAGTTCGTGCAGTAGCGATACGTCGAGGAGTCGTGCTGCGGGTGGCTGATCCGGGCCGGCGGCGCCTGGCGCGCGACCTGCGGCGCCTCCGTGCCGCGCAGCGCCGCGATGACGCCGGCGATGAGCACCGTCAGCGCATGACCGCCGGCGTCATCGCGGCGCTGCGCGGCACGGAGGCGCCGCAGGTCGCGCGCCAGGCGCCGCCGGCCCGGATCAGCCACCCGCAGCACGACTCCTCGACGTATCGC
>DATMJM010000531.1:0-5171 GCA_035553935.1 Solirubrobacteraceae bacterium | reverse complement strand
TGGTCGGCCATCAGCGCCGCCCCGAGCGTCAGCCGCATGCCGGCGACGGCGCGGTTGTTCTTGACCGCGACGGGCACGCCGGCGAACGGGCGCTCGTCGCCCGGCTCGATCGCGGCCGCGGCCCCGCGCGCCTCCTCGTGGGCGACGTCGACGAACGCGTTGAGCAGCGGCTGCAGGGCGTCGATGCGCTCCAGCGACGCGTCGACGAGCTCGAGCGCCGACAGCTCGCCGAGGCGCACGAGCTCGGCGAGCTCGGCAGCGGGGCGCAGCATGAGCTCGGCGGCGGCGGTCACCCAGGAGGGCCGACGGCAGCGGCCACGGCGACGTTCAGGCCGATCAGGAACGGCACGGCCACGACCGGCTCGCCGGTCAGCGGATGAAACGCGACACGGCTTCCGCGCCTGGCCGCAAAGCGCGCCGGCGTCAGCCGCCGCGCGCGCCCGAACGACGCGCCTGCGCGCCGCACGGCGGCATAGGTCGCGACGACCAGCGGGTTGCGGCGCGTCGGCCGCGGGGCGGCATACGTCACCGCCAGCGCGCGTTGCGGATCCGCCGCGACGTCGTCGAGCACGGCGCCGCGCTCGCGCGAGAGGACGAGCGGGCGCCGCGACGCGCCGGGTCCCACGCGCGCGAGCTTCACGGCGCGCCGGCCGCTGCGCGCGCGCCCCGTCCATGCGACATATGTCGCGCCGCGGCCGTCGGCGACCGGCAGGACCGGGGCAGCTCGATGGCCCGCCGCGCTCGGACCGCAGCGGCGCTCGACGGTCCGCGTGCGCCACCGCCCGGCGCGGTTGCGAACCGCCGCGCCGCACGGGCGCCCGGTGGCGCCCCACGTCACGACCGCGCGGCCGTTGCGCGCCATGAGCGCCGAGAGCCGCAGGCCGTGGACCGACGTGATGCGCCCGAATCGCGCGGTGTCGCCCCATTCGCCGCCGGCGGGCCGCACGCGCGCCGCCAGGCGCCTGCCGGCGCGCCACGCGAGCACGCGGTCGCCGCGAGCGTTGATCGCCACGGCCGCGACCTGCCCCACGGCGAGCTCGCGCGCCGCGGCGAACGGCTCTCCTGCCGCCCGCTCCGCGACGCGCAGGAACGGCGAGCGCTCGCTCGTCCACGCCACGATCGCGCTGCCCGCGTCGTTTGCGGCCGACCAGTGGGCGGTGACGAAGTCGTCGAGTGCGGCGACCGCGCCGAACTCCCCTCCGGGCCGGGCGTCGGCGAACACCAGCCGGCGCCGGTTCGCCGTGGTCGCGGCCTCGCGCGCGACGAGCAGCGGGCGGACGGCCGCCGCATGGATCTGCGCGTCGGCGGGGCGGACGCCCGTGATCTCGGGAAGGCGCTGCCAGCCGCCCGACGGGAGGCGCATGGCGACGGCGCCGAACGGCCGCGCGCGATCGCGCTCGGCGCCGTTCCAGCTCAGCAGGCCGCGGCCGTGGACGTCGAAGGCGAGGTCGTGCAGCTCGATGACACCGTCCGATCCGGCGATCGTCTCCAGCCGCCAGGCGGCGCCGGCCGCCGGGGCGGCCGCCGCGCAGGCGGCGACGGCGAGCAGCACGATCGCCGGCGCCAGCCGGGCCGCAGTCGGCCGCAGAGGGAGGAGCGAGCAGCTCATGCCCGCGCACAACGTACCTGCCCGCCCCGTAACGCGCGCGTGAACGTCGTTCAGGGGTCGGTCACGCCCATCGGGCATGACGCATCGCACCCTTCGACGGACGGGCCGTCTCAGCGCCCTGCCGCCGACCGGCGACGGCCTCGACAGCCTGACGCGGCGCGAGCGCGAGGTTCTGGCGCTCATCGCGGCGGGATGGTCGAACGAGGGCATCCGCGAGGCCCTGTTCCTGAGCCCGAAGACCGTCGAGAGCCACGTCCACAGCATCTTCGCCAAGCTCGGCCTGCGCCGCGGCTCGCAGACGCACGCCCGCGTCCTCGCCGCGCGCGCCTGGCTGGACGCGCAATCGTCGCCGATCGGCACGGAAGCGATCCGGCGCGCAGCCTGACGGAGCAGGCTGGCGGGCACGTACGAGGGCCCGGCGATGGATTCGCCGGGCCCTCCGTACCTGCCGCTCGCCCTCGGGACGGGCGAGCGCTGCTTGCCGGCTCGCGAAACCGGAGCCGGAGCGCGGCTACATCATGCCGCCCATGCCGCCCATGCCGCCGTCGCCCATGCCGGCGCCCATGCCGCCGCCGTTCTTGTCCTCGATCTCGGCGACGATCGCCTCGGTCGTGAGGATGTTCTTCGCGATCGAGGCGGCGTTCTGCAGCGCCGAACGCGTGACCATGGCGGGGTCGATGACGCCGGCCGCGACGAGGTCCTCGATCTCGTTCGTGGCCGCGTTGAGGCCGTGGCCCTTCTTGGCCTTGCGGACGTCGTTGATGACGACCGAGCCCTCGAGGCCGGCGTTGTGCGCGATCTGGCGCAGCGGCTCCTCGAGCGCGCGCAGGACGATCTTCGCCCCCGTCCGCTCGTCGTCCTCGTAATCGTCGAGGTCGATCGCGTTCTCGGCCTGCAGCAGCGCGACGCCGCCGCCCGGCACGATGCCCTCCTCGAGGGCGGCGCGCGTGGCCTGCAGCGCATCCTCGACGCGGTGCTTCTTCTCCTTCATCTCGGTCTCGGTGGCCGCGCCGACCTTCACGACGGCGACGCCGCCAGACAGCTTGGCGAGGCGCTCCTGGAGCTTCTCGCGGTCGAAGTCGGAGTCGGTCGTCTCGATTTCGGCCTTGAGCTGGTTGATGCGGCCCTTGATCGCGGCCGCATCGCCGGCGCCGTCGACGATCGTCGTCGTGTCCTTGCCGACGACGACGCGGCGCGCGCGCCCGAGCTGCGAGATCGTCGTGTTCTCGAGCTTGAGGCCCATCTCCTCGGTGATGACCTCGGCGTTGGTCAGGATCGCGATGTCCTCGAGCATCCGCTTGCGGCGATCGCCGAAGCCCGGAGCCTTGACGGCGACGCCGGTGAACGTGCCGCGCAGCTTGTTGACGACGAGCGTCGCGAGCGACTCGCCCTCGACGTCCTCGGCGATGATCAGCAGCGGCTTGGCGGACTGGATGACGGCCTCGAGGACCGGCAGCACGTCGCGCACGGACGTGATCTTGGAGTTCGCGATCAGGATGTAGGGGTCGTCGAGAACCGCCTCCATGCGCTCCTGGTCGGTGACCATGTACGGGGAGATGTAGCCCTTGTCGAAGAGCATGCCCTCGGTGAACTCGAGGTCCATGCCGAAGGTCTGGCCCTCCTCGACGTTGACGACGCCGTCCTTGCCGACCTTCTCGATCGCATCGGCGATGACGTCGCCGATCTCCTCGTCACCGGCCGAGATCGTCGCGACGCGCGCGATCTGGTCCTTGCCTGCGACGTCCTTGGCCTGCTTGGCGATATTCGCCACGACCTGCTCGACAGCGCGCTCGATGCCGCGCTTCAGCGCGAGCGGGTTGGCGCCGGCGGTGACGTTCTTCAGCCCGCTGCGGACGATCTGCTGGGCGAGCACGGTCGCCGTCGTCGTGCCGTCGCCGGCGACGTCGTTGGTCGCCGTGGCGACCTCGCGAACGAGCTGGGCGCCCTGGTTTTGGAAGACGTCCTCGACCTCGATCTCGCGCGCGATCGTGACGCCGTCGTTCGTGATCGTGGGCGCGCCGAACTTCTTGTCGAGGACGACGTAGCGTCCCTTGGGGCCAAGGGTGACCTTGACCGCGTCGGCGACCGCATTGACGCCGGCCTCGAGGGCCTGGCGCGCCGCCTGGTCGTACTTAAGCTCCTTGTGAGCCATTGATTCCTCCGTTTGCTTTCTCTTGGGGGCTTGTTAGCCGGTGACCTTGGCGAGCACGTCCGACTGGCGCAGGACGAGGAGGTCCTCGCCGTCGACCTTGATCTCGGTGCCGCCGTACTTCGAGTAGAGGACCTCATCGCCCTCGGCGAGGTCGAGCGGAATCCGCTCGTTGTCGTCGCCGAACTTGCCCTCACCGACGGCGAGAACCTTGCCGCGCTGGGGCTTTTCCTTGGCGGTGTCCGGTAGGACGATGCCGCTGGCGGTGGTCTCCTCCTCGTCGATCGCCTGAACGATCAGGCGGTCCTCAAGGGGCTTGAGCTTCATCTGGTGCGACCTCCGATGGGTACGAAGTTGACGGTTTGGCACTCTAGCACCGAGAGTGCCAAAGACCGGGGTCAGGTCTTGCATTGCCACACCGCGCCCCCGGCCCCAGCCGGGGGTGTGGCAATGCAAGACCTGACCCCTCAGTTCTGGGGCGCGGAGCCCGGCCGCAGGCGCTCGGACATCTCCGAGGACCGCTGGCTGATGGCCGAGAAGCGCACGACGGTGACGATGTCCTCCTCACCCACGGGACGGCCGTAGATCTGCTCGAGGAAGTGCACGGTCTCGTCGGCCCGCCGGAACTCGGGGTTGTCGTGCTCGATGTCGCGGGGAGAGAGCTCCCTCACACGCTTGACCTCGACGCTGTCGATGACGGCCTCGAAGATCTTCTCCCGAGGGGAGTGCTGGAAGCCCACCGTGACGTACACGACCTCGCCCTTGCGGTACTTGCGGCTCTTGTCCCCGAGCCGGATCGTGGCGGTCTTGCGGCCGCGCTTGAGCTGGTCGATGAACACCGGGGAGTAGAAGTTCAGGACGAACATCCCGCGGGAGCCTAGCGGGAGGCGGTCAGCCGGGAAAGCGCGGCGGCGGCCATCTCCCGCTCGCCCCTGTAGCTCAGCAGCTGCGGCGCGTCCTCGAGCGGCACCCACTCGGCTCCCTCCACCTCGTCGTCGTGGTCGGCCACGCTTCCGGAGCGGTAGCGGAAGAGGAAGAACGTGACCACCTTGAGCACGCGCTCGCCGTCGCGCACGTACCAGTAGCGCACCGGCCCCAGCTTCTCCATCAGCTCGGCCTCGACACCGGCCTCCTCCCGCACCTCCCGCTGCGCCGCCTGCTCGCTGGTCTCGCCCTCGTCGATGTGGCCCTTGGGCAGCGCCAGCACGCGGCCGCCCTTGAGCCTCACCGCCGCAAGGAAGGGACGCCCGCGGAAGCGGCGCACAACCACCCCGCCCGCCGAGAACTCCCGGATCATCCGTCCCGGACCAGCGGGACGAACCGCACCGGCACCAGCGCCTCTCCCTCGCCGTCCTTTCCGAACCGGCTGAGCAGCTCGCGCTCGCCGTCGCGCACGTACCAGTAGCGCACCGG
>DATMJM010000530.1:0-9310 GCA_035553935.1 Solirubrobacteraceae bacterium | reverse complement strand
TCTACAAGCTTCCCGAGGACGACTTGTATCTGGTCGGCACGTCCGAGGTGCCGCTCGCCGCGCTGCATCAGGACGAGTACCTGCCCGTCGAGGCGCTGCCGCTCCGCTACGCAGGATTTTCGACCTGCTTCCGCCGCGAGGCCGGCACCTACGGCAAGGACACGCGCGGCATCTTCCGCGTCCACCAGTTCGACAAGGTCGAGATGTTCTCGTTCGTCGCGCCGCAGGCCAGCGCGGACGAGCACGACCGCCTGCTCGCGATCGAGGAGGAGATCTTCGGCGAGCTCGAGGTGCCCTACCGGGTGGTCAACATCGCGGTGAACGACCTCGGCGCGAGCGCCGCCAAGAAGTACGACATCGAGGCCTGGCTGCCCGGTCAGGGCCGCTACCGCGAGGTCACCTCGACGTCCAACACGACCGACTTCCAGGCGCGCCGGCTGGAGATCCGCATGCGGCGCGATGGCGGCAGGCCGGAGGTGCTGCACACGCTCAACGGCACCGCGATCGCCGTCAGCCGGACGCTGATCGCGCTGCTGGAGAACGGCCAGCGCGACGACGGCTCGGTCGCGCTGCCCGGCGTGCTCGCGGCGTTCGGCGCGCCGGCGCAGCTCGCGGCGACTGTGCAGGACTAGCGGCCGGGGCGCCGGCTACGGCGGCGGCGCGAGGACGTGCGCGATCGCCGGCGCGCGGTCGTCGAAGATGTCGAACGTCTCGTCGAGGTTCGTGATCTGAAAGAGCCGCAGGACCGTCGGGTTCGTGCAGACGATCGCCATCCGGCCGTGCGCCTGCGTGACGAGCCGCAGCCCGTTGAGCAGGACGCTCAGCCCGGTCGAGTCGATGAACTCGACGCCGGTCATGTCGAGCACGATCGCCGTGTTGCCGCTCTCGACCACGTTGGCCAGGTGCTGCGCGAACTGCGGGGCGGTGGAGACGTGGATCTCGCCGCGGACGCGGATGATGTGCGCGCCGTCGCCGGAGCTCTCCTCGCCGAGCTCGAAGTGTGGGACGACGGGCGACACCTGGCGCCTATCACACCGATATCGCGACGACGTGTCAACGGGGTATCGTTCGCCATGTGACATCGGTTGATGACAACGAGCTGACGATCGACGAGCTCGCGCGGCGGATCGGCATGACCGTCCGCAACATCCGCGCCCACCAGTCCCGCGGCCTGTTGCCGGCGCCGGTGCTGCGCGGTCGCACCGGCTACTACGGTCCGGAGCACGTCGCCCGGCTCGAGCTCATCCAGGAGTTGCAGCGGGAGGGCTTCAACCTCGAGCTCATCAAGCGGCTGCTCGAGGGAGCGGGCGATTCGAGCGGCGAGGTCCTGCGCTTCAAGCAGGCGCTGGCGCGGCCGTTCGCCGACGAGGAGCCCGTCGCGGTCGGCATCGCCGACCTCATCGAGGAGTGGGGCACGGCCGATCCCGCGATGCTCATGAAGGCGCTGTCGCTCGGCCTCTTGCGCCAGCTCGACGACGGCCGCTTCGAGGTCCAGAGCCCGCGCCTGGCGAAGGCGGGTCGCGAGCTGCAGCGCCTCGGCGTGCCGCTCGAGCGCTCGCTGGAGTTCACCGCCACGGTGCGAGAGCACGCCGACCGGCTTGCGCAGATCTACGTCGACCTCTTCCTCGAGACGGTCTGGACGCCGTTCGAGCAGGCCGGCATGCCGGATGAGGGCTGGTCGGACGTGCAGGACGCGCTCGACCGCCTGCGCCCGCTGGCCTCGGAGTCGCTGCTGTCCGTCTTCGGGATGGCGATGAAGGACGCGGTCGACCGCGCGTCCGCGCGCGTGCTGGAGCGCGTGGCCAGCGAGCCGGCCGACGCCGCCGTGTCGTGACGCGGCTGCCGACGCTGCGCGGCGGCCGCGTGGCGCTGCGGCCTCTGCGCGAGGACGACGTCGAATGGCTGAGCGGCGTGATCGCGCAGCCCGCGGTCGCGCGCTGGTGGGGCCCGCGCGCCGACGACCGGGAGCGCATCCGCGCAGGGCTGCTCGAGGACGTCGCCGCGGACGGCGCCTTCGCGATCGAGGTCGACGGCGCGCTCGCCGGCTGGCTGGGCTTCGACGAGGAGCACGAGCCCGACTACCGCCACGCCGGGCTCGACATCTTCCTCGCGCCGGCGCTGCACGGCCAGCGGCTGGGCCCCGAGGCGCTGCGGCTGGCCGCGCGGTGGCTGTTCGACGAGCGCCGCCACCATCGCCTGACGATCGATCCCGCCGCAACCAACGAGCGCGCGATCGGCGTCTACGCGTCGCTGGGCTTCAAGCCCGTCGGGATCATGCGCGAGTACGAGCGCGCTCCCGACGGGCGCTGGCGCGACGGCCTGCTGATGGACCTGCTGGCGCGGGAGCTGACGTGAGAGCGGCCGTGCTGACGGACGCCGACCTCGGGCGCGCGACGCTCGCGCGCCAGATGCTGCTCGAGCGGTCGTCCTGCGGCGTGGTGGAGGCTGTCGAGCGGCTGGCGGGGATGCAGGCGCAGGAGCCCAAGCACCCGTTCGTCGGGCTGTGGACGCGGCTTTACCGCTTCGACGAGGCCGACCTGCGGGCCGCGCTGCAGGAGCGCGCGCTCGTGCGCGCGCCGCTCATGCGCTCGACGCTTCACCTCATGAGCGCGGCGGACTACGCGGCGCTGCGGGTGGCGCTGCAGCCGCCGCTGTCGGTGGCGCTGCGCGTGCTCGGCGCGCGCGCTGCGGGCCTGGATCTCGATCTCGTGCTGCCGGCGGCGCGCAGGCTGCTGAAGGGCGCGGCGCTGACGTTCGACGAGATCCGCGCCCGCCTGCAGGAGCAGTTCTACGCAGTGAACGACCGCGCGCTCGGCTATGCCGTGCGCACGCTCGTCCCGCTCGTGATGGTGCCGGACGAAGGGGCGCGCTGGGGCTTTGGCCGGTCGGTGCCGTTCACGCTCGCCGGCGAGTGGCTGGACGAGCCGCTGGTGGAGGACGTCGATCGCGCCGCGCGCGCGCTGGTCCGGCGCTATCTCGGCGCCTTCGGTCCGGCGAGCGCCAAGGACGTGCAGGCGTGGTCGGGCGCCGGCGGCATGGCGGCCGTGCTCGACGCGATGCGCTCGGAGCTCGAGGTCTTCAGCGACGAGGGCGGTCGGCGCGAGCTCTTCGACCTGCCGGGCGCGCCGCGGCCCGGCGCCGACGTCGATGCGCCGCCGCGCCTGCTGCCGGAGTTCGACAACCTCGTCCTGGCCTGGGACGACCGCTCGCGCGTAATCACCGACGAGCATCGCCCGTGCGTGACGACGAAGAACCTGCGCGTCCGCGCGACCTTCCTCGTCGACGGCGCGGTCGCGGGAACGTGGACGATCGCGGTGAAGCGGCGCGTGGCGACGCTGGCGCTGGAGCCCTTCGATGCGCGCGCGGTGCCCAAGCGAGCGCGCGGCGACCTGCAGGACGAAGCCGAGCGCCTCGTGCGCCTCATCGAGCCGCAGGCGCGCGACCACGTGGTGGTGCTCGACCCGGCGTAGGGGGTCGTAGCCGACAACTCTGTCGACTTGACCCTCGTGTGCGGGGTCAACTCGACATAGCCGCCCGATGCCGGACCCAGCCCTGGTGGCCGGCAGGCCGCCGCGAGCTCTCGGCGACCCGGCGGGTGCTAGGCCGCGCGCTCGCCGTGCTCCACCACGAGCCGGCGCAGCCGGTCCTCGTCGGGCTCGGATGCGTGCGTCGTGTCGACGAACTCCGTGATCGCGGCGACGAACCCGAGCGGGTCGTCGTGGTGGGGGAAGTGGCCTGCGCCGGCGAAGATCTGCAGCCGGCTGCCGGGCATCAGCTCGTGCGCGCGGATGCCGTGGCGGGCGGGGATGATCGGATCCCTGTCGCCCCACAGGATGAGCGTCGGCACCGCCTCGGCGAGGTAGAGCTTGTCGGTCGCGTTGACGCGCTGGCCGCCGATGTCGATCACCGAGCGCGCGGTGTGGACGAACGCGCGGCGCGCCTCGATGTCCTGCAGCGACGCAAAGCCGGAGGCCATCCCCGCGATGTCCGACCCCACGCGCAGGCCCATCCGCTCGATCCAGCCGCCGACGCGAGCGCCCGCGCCGACGAGCGGCTGCGAGGCGAGCAGCGGCAGCACGAGCTCGGCCCCCGGCAGCGCGACCGCGCGCAGCATCTTCGTCACCTGGCGACCCAGGCCGCCGCTGGCGACGAGCGCGAGCCGCTCCACGCGCTCGGGGAACTGGTAGGCCATCTGCATCGCGATCCCGCCGCCGAGCGAGTGGCCGACGATCGTCGCCCGCTCGTGTCCCAGCGCGAGCATGAAGTCGCGCAGCAGCGACGCGTTGGCGCCGAGCGAGTAGTCGCCGCGCGGCTTGGCCGAGTCACCGTGGCCGAGCAGGTCCGGCGCGAGCACCGTGAAGCGCGTCGCGAGGTGGCCCAGCACGGGCTCCCAGCTCGCCGAGGAGTTCGTGATCCCGTGCACGAGGATCAGCACGGGGCCGCCGCCGCCCGCGCGGTAGCAGAGGCGGTGGCCGTGCAGCAGGATCTCGCGCGTCTCGCCCATGCGCCCGGCCTACGCGATCTGCAGCCCCGAGACAGCGCGCGCGATGACGAGCCGCTGGATCTCGGACGTGCCCTCGAAGATCGTGTAGATCTTCGCGTCGCGGTGCCAGCGCTCGACGGGGAACTCGCGGGCGTAGCCGTTGCCGCCGAGGATCTGGATCGCGCGCTCGGTGGCCCAGACGGCGACCTCGCCGGCCTTGAGCTTGCTCATCGAGCCCTCCGCCGCGGTGAAGCGGCGGCCCGTGCGGCCCATCCACGACGCCCGCCAGACGAGCAGCCGCGCGGCGTCGATCTCCATCTTCATGTCCGCCAGGGCGAACGCGATCGCCTGGTTCTCGACGATCGCGCGGCCGAACTGCCTGCGCTCCTTGGCGTAGTCCAGCGCGTACTCGTACGCCGCGCGCGCGATGCCGATCGCCTGCGCGCCCACCGTCGGCCGGGTGACCTCGAAGGTCTGCATCGCCGCCTGCGACTTCGACCGCCCGCCCTCGCGCGCCCGTGCCAGGCGGGCATCGAGCTTCTCCTTGCCGCCGAGCAAGCAGCGGCCCGGCACACGTACGTCGTCGAGATACACGTCGGCGGTATGGGAGGCGCGCAGGCCGTGCTTGCGGACCTTCGTGCCCTGCACGAGCCCGGGCGTGCCCGGCGGCACGACGAACGCCGCCTGGCCGCGCGAGCCGAGCGCGCGGTCGACGGTCGCGACGATGACGTGGATGTTGGCGATGCCGCCGTTGGTCGCCCAGGCCTTCTGGCCGTCGAGGACCCATTCGTCCTTGGCCTCGTCGTACTTCGCGGTCGTGCGCAGGGCCGAGACGTCGGAGCCCGCGTCGGGTTCGGATACGCAGAAGGAGGCGACCTGCGGCTCGTCTGCCGTGCCGAAGCACTGCGGGATGAACTCGCCCATCTGCTCCGGCGTCCCGGAGCCGAAGATCGACGCGACGGCGAGCGATGTGCCCATGATCGCCATGCCGATGCCGGCGTCGCCCCAGAAGAGCTCCTCGTTGGCGATCGCCATCGTCAGCCCGGTGGGGTCGGCATGCAGCTGGGCGAGCCCCTCGAAGCCGTAGAGGCCGATCTTCGCGGCCTCCTGGATGATCGGCCACGGCGTCTCCTCGCGCTCGTCCCACTCCGACGCGGCGGGACGGACGACGCTGGCGGCAAAGCCGTGGACCCAGTCGCGGATGTCGCGCTGGTCCTGCGAGAGCTCGAGCGAGAAGGCGGGCGTCTCCTCGCCGTCGGGAGCCTCCACGTCGGCGGTGGTTGACATCGCGTCAGGCTAAAGGATCAGCGCCGCAGCCAGTTCTTGCGCCGCAGTTGGCTGGCGAGGAAGGCGCGCACCGAGGGGATCGCGGGGCGGCCAGCCTCGAGCGACTCGAGGCAGTCGCGGCACAGGCACCCCTCGTAGTACTGGGCGAACGCGGCTCGGGTCGCCTCGCGGACCGTGACGTCAGCGCACCAGCACGCGTCGGTGTCGATGCCGCACCCGAACGGCGTGGAGCAGCGTGGGCAGACGCTCGGTGTCGTCGACATGCCCACATCCTGACGGGTGCGGCCGCCGCGCTACGGCAGCAGCTTGCCGGGGTTCATGATCCCGGCCGGGTCGACGCGCGCCTTGACCGCGCGCAGCGCCTCGATCCCCAGCCGTCCGACCTCGCCGCCCAGCCACGGCGCATGGTCGGTTCCGACGGCATGGTGGTGGGTGATCGTCGCCCCGGCCGCGGCGATCGCATCCGACGCGGCGGCCTTCGCCGCCCGCCACTGCTCGAGCTCGGCGCCCGCCTGCTGGCGTGCCAGGAAGGTGAAGTACAGCGACGCGCCCGTCGGGTACAGGTGCGACACGTGGCACATGACGACGGCCGGCGTCCCGCGCCGCGCCAGCGCGCCGCGCAGCGCGGCGCCGACGTCGCGGTGAAGCACCTGCAGGCGCGTCCATGTCGTGGCCGTCTCGAGCGTCTCGACGAGCACGCCGCGGCCGATGAGCTCGTCGCGGACGTAGGCGCCGCGGAAGCGCGCTCGGGCCCACGCCGCGCCGGGCGCGGGGCCGAGCGCGATCGCGCCGTGGCGGCGCAGGTTCGACCGCGCGCGAGCGCGGCGCCGCGCGATCTGCGCCCCGCTGCCGTCGAAGCCGAGGATTGCCAGGCAGCCGGCGTCGTGGCCGCGGATCCGCATGTACGCGCGCAGCGCACGCGTCGCCGCCGGGTGCGATGCGAGCGCGAGCGAGATCCGCGTCTCCTCCTCGTCGGACAGCCGCGCGACGTCCGGCACGGCGCCGCCCTGCTCGAGCTCGCGCAGCGCGCCGGCGCCCGCGCCGAAGCAGGGCAGCGACCAGGCATCCCAGCGCTGTGCGGCGGCACGCGGCCGCACGCGGAGGGTCACCTCTGTGATGACGCCGAGGACCCCCTCCGAGCCGAGCAGCAGCTCGCGCAGCGGGGGGCCGGCGGCGCTGGCGGGGACCGCCAGCGTGGAGAGCTCGCCGCTCGGCGTGGCCGCGCGCAGCGCGACGACCAGCTCGTCGATGCGCCCGTAGCCGGTCGACGCCTGCCCCGCCGAGCGGGTCGCCGCCCAGCCGCCGACGGTCGAGAACTCGAAGCTCTGGGGCAGGTGTCCGAGCGTGAAGCCGTGCTCGTCGAGCAGCCGCTCCACCTCCGGGCCCGTCGTCCCGCCATGGAAGCTCGCAAGCTGCGAGCACCGGTCGAGCGCGACGAGGCCGCTGATACGCGCGAGATCGAGGCTGACGACGCTCGCGAACCGTCCGCGCAGCGGCTCGACGCCGCCGACGACGCTCGTCCCGCCGCCGAACGGGACGACGGCGATCGACTCAGCGGCGCAGACGTTCAGCAGCGCGGCGACCTCGCCGTGCCCGGCCGGGTAGACCACGGCGTCGGGAAGCGTGACGCCGCGGCCGCTGCGCAGCCGCACGAGGTCGGCGTACGATCGTCCCGCGGCGTGCGCGACGCGCGTCAGGCGGTCGTCGCGGACGTGCTCGGCGCCGACGGCCGCGACGAGCTTCGCCCGCGCGCGCGCCGTCAGCGCGGGCTCGGACAGCGCGATGCGCTCCAGGACGGGCGGGGCGGCCGGCGCTCCATTCGCGCGCAGCTCCGAACCCAGCAACGCGAGCGCGGCCTTCGGGAGCGGGGCGTCCTGTCCGTCGACGCCCCACCCCCACCAGCGCATCCGCGGAGCGAGCGGGTCGGTCATGGCCGACAGCACACCACGAACCGGCCCGGCTCCGGGCCGCTAGCGCTTCGTGCGGCGCGCGGCCTTCTTCTTCGTGGCCTCGTCCCGCAGGCGCTGGGCCTCGGCCTTGGCGGTCAGCGCGGCCTCGCGCTCCTCGAGCGCCTGCGCCTCGGCCTCGAGCTGCTCCAGACGCGCCTCGTCGGCGTGCTCCTCGATCGCCTCCTCGACCTTCGCGCGCGCCTTCTGCGCCTCGGTCTTGCGCTTCGACTCCGTGCGCGCGGCGGCGCGCTTGCGCTCGGCGGCCTGCCGCTCGGCCTGCCGGCGGCGTTGCTCGGCGCGCTCCTCGGCCTCGCTGCGCTGCTCCTCGGCTGTCTGGACCCGGTCGGCGAGGCGCTCGTCGGCCTCGGCGCGGCGGCGCTCGGCGGCCTCGCGCAGCCGCAGCGCGCGGGCGCGCTCGTCTGCCGCGGCGCGCCTCCGCGCGGCGTCCTCGCGCAGCTCGTCGTCGCGCAGCGCGTAGCCGGCGACCTGGCGCAGCGTCGCCTCCCAGCGGTCGACGGCGATGCTCGCGGCCGGCCGCGCGCCGTCTCCGTCGCCAGGCAGCATCGACACCGCGATGTCGAGCGGCAGGCGGGCGAGCTTCACGCCCGCGCCGACCGCGCTGGCACGCATGCTCATGAGCGCTCCTCGTCCGGGTCGATGGCCTCAGCCGTCGCCTGCGCGGCGCGCGCCTCCTGCTCGAGCCGCGCCGCCTCGTTGGCGGCCGCGACCCGCTCGGCCTGCGCCGCGCGCTCGGCGAGGTCCGCGCCGCGCTCCTGCAGGCGCTCCTCGTCGTGCGCCTGGGCCTTCTCGCGGTGGGCCGTCTCCTGCGCGGCGCGCTCGGCCTCGCGCCGGTCGCGCTCGATCGCCTCCTCGCGCTCGCGCGTCGCGAGCTCGTTCTCGAGGCGCTCGCGCTCGATCTCGTTCTCGGTGCGGCGGGACTCGAGCTCGGCCTCGGCCTCGGCGCGGCGCGCGTGCTCGGCGGCAACGGCGGCGTCGTCCTCGGCTTCGACCTGAGCCTGCTGGAGGCGGCCTTCGCGGGCCAGGTCGCGGTCGCCGAGCAACGATCCCGCTGCCTCCTTCACGCGGCCCGCGAGCCGGCCGGCGGCGCCGCCGGTCGTGCGTTGTGGGATGTCAGGGTTCGTCACGTCATAGCTCCTGTTTGGTGTCGAGCGGGCCGCATTCGCGCGCCCCAGAGCACCGGGATACCCGCGATCGAGCGGGCTGCAGTGTGCGCAACGACACACTGCGCGGGCCGTGCGGCACGGTGTGGTAGCTTCCGCTCAGAACAAACTCTGTTGATATGAGTGCTGGCGCCACACCCCCCGGACCACCTGCAGCCGCCTGCTGCGCGCCGTCGCTCGGCGTGATCGCCGAGGCCGACGCCAAACGCATCGCGGTCGCGGCCAAGGCACTGGCGGAGCCGTTGCGCGTCCGGATCCTCGACGCGCTGCGCTGCAGCGACGAGCCCGTCTGCCAGTGCGAGCTGATCGCGCTCTTCGACATCAAGCAGCCCCTGCTGTCGCACCACGTCCGCAAGCTGGTCGAGGCGGGGCTGGTCGACGTGGAGCGGCGCCACAGGTGGGCCTATTAC
>DATMJM010000529.1:0-4456 GCA_035553935.1 Solirubrobacteraceae bacterium | reverse complement strand
CTGGTAGGCGACCATCTTGAAGGCCTGGTAGCCGATCTGCGGGAAGCCCATGTCGCTGACGTGCCGCGTGCGCGTGCCGCCGAGCGTGCGGATCTTCGTCTTGAAGTCGTTGACGTAGGGCACGAGCGGGTTGACGACGACGATGAACTTCGCGCCGGCGCTGACCGCGATGTCGAGGTTCGTCGTCGAGACGATCCCGCCGTCCACGAGCTCCCTGTCGCGCACCTTGACCGGCTCGTAGACCATCGGCAGCGCCGTCGAGGCGCGAACTGCGGTGGAGATCGCCACGTCGTCCCAGCCGTCGGAGCCGAAGACGATCCGCTCGCAGGTGTCGAGGTCGGTCGCGGTGATGTAGAGCTCCTTGTCGAGCGTGCGGAAGTCGTCGCTGCGCTGCGGATCGCTGGTCAGCACGTTGTGCAGGTAGCGCTCGACGCCCGCCCCGGAGTACGCGCCGGCCGGCATCCCCTCGGCGAACCCGAGCACGAGGTCCATCGCCGACACCTGGCCCAGCTGCGCCGCCATCCCGCGCACGAGCTGCACGGTGCGGAACGGCAGCATGAAGGCGCTCTTCGCGAAGCCGCCGATGTTCGGGCGCAGGAGGTTGCCGAGGTCCAGATCGGGAAACGCCGTCGAGCGGCGCTGGTCGACGACGCGCATCATCTCCTCCGGCGTCACGCCATTGGAGATCATCGACGCGACGAAGGATCCCGCGCTCGTGCCGACGTAGACGTCGAAGTCGTTGACGGTCCGGTTGACGGTCAGCAGGTCGAGCGCCCGCAGCGCGCCGATCTCGTAGACCCCGCCGGTGAAGCCGCCGCCGCCGAGCACGAGAGCCGTCTTGGAGCGCCCCGCGGCGGTTCGAGACCGGCCGGCGCGATCCTTCGCCTGGGGCTCGAGCTCGACGACCTTGCCCATCACGGCATTCTACGTGCCCGGCCGACGAGGGTTACTGGTCCGTCTGCGCATCTTCGGCCGGTCCGCGTTGTTGTCTACGAGGATGCGCCGGGTCCACGCAAGCCTGCTCGCGCTCGCCGCGACGCTCGCCGCAGCCGCGCCGGCGGGCGCCTACGGCGAGGCCGATCTGCGGGCGAAGCTCGCCGCCGAGATGCGCAAGGCGCCCGCGGCGTCGGGCGCCTACGTCCGCGACGTCGGCACCGGCGAGGAGCTCTTCGCGCGGCGCGAGAACACCGTGCGCATCCCCGCCTCGATCGAGAAGCTCTTCACGACCTCGAGCGCGCTGCTGCAGCTCGGGGCATCGGCGACCCTGCAGACCAACGCCGTGACGGCGCCGGGCGCCGTCGTCGAGCCGGGCGGCATCCTGCGCGGCGACCTCGTGCTGGTCGGCGGCGGCGATCCGTTCTTCGGCGACGCGTCGGCGGCGCTGCTGGCGCGGTCGGTGCACGCGGCCGGCGTGCGCCGCGTCGCGGGCTCGGTGATCGGCGACGAGAGCGCGTTCGATGCGCGGCGCGCGGGCTGCTGCCGCGGCTACGACCGTGATCTCGGCGGGGTCCTGAGCGCGCTGGCCTACGATCGCGGGATCTTCCGCGGCCGCGCGCGGCTGGACGCCGCCCGCTTCGCCGCCGCCCGCTTTGCGGCGCAGCTGAAGAAGGCGGGCGTCGCCGTCACGGGTCCGAGCCGCGCCGGTGTCGCGCCGGAGGGGGCGCGGACGCTGGCCTTCGTGCCGTCGATGAGCGTCGCCGAGCTGGCTCGCTTCATCAACGTACCGTCCAACAACTTCGCCGCGGAGATGCTCTTCAAGGAGCTCGGCGCGCGCTACCGCGACAGCGGCACGACCGCTGCCGGCGCCGACGTCGTGCGCGACACCCTCGACGACTTCGGGGTGCGCCCGCGGATCATCGACGGCTCGGGCCTGTCGCGCAGCAACCGCGCGACGCCGCGCCAGGTCGTGCGCCTGCTCGAGCGCATGCACAACCAGGACGTCGCCCGCAGCTTCCGCAGATCGTTCGCGATCGCCGGCTCGACCGGCACCGTCAAGGCCCGCATGCGCAGGACGACCGCCGCCGGCCGCTGCCGCGTCAAGACCGGCACGCTGCGCCGCGTCAGCGCTCTGGCGGGCTACTGCCGCAGCAGGGGCGGCCGTGAGATCGGCTTCGCGCTCATGTTCAACCGCGCCGACACCTGGGTCGCCAAGGCACGCGAGGACCGCATGACGGCGGCGATCGCGCGGCTCGATGCCGACGCGACGCGCGCGCCCGCACCGGCGAGCGGCGGCACCGTGCCGCGGCCGTGATCGGCGGCCGACAGCGGCGCCGGGACGAGCGTCATCGAGGCGGCATCGCGCACAACGATCTCGCTCGACCTGCCGGCGGGACGCTGCGCGGCAGTCTGCTTCATCAGCGGCCGAGCGGGCGGCAAGTCGCACGCAGAGAAGGGCATGCTCGAGGAGCTCACCGTCGAGTAGGCGGCATCTCGCGCGACGGCGGGGCTGCGTCGGCCAGCATGGCCAGCAGCTCCGCCTCGTCGAGCACCGGCACCTCGAGTCGCTCGGCCTTCTCGAGCTTCGAGCCGGGGGACGCGCCGGCGACGAGGTAGTCGGTCTTCTTGGAGACGCTGGACGTCACCCGGCCGCCCGCGGCCTCGATGCGCGCCGTCGCCTCCTCGCGGGTGAGCTCGGGCAGCGAGCCGGTCAGCACGAACGTCTTGCCGGCCAGCGGGCCCTCGCCCGGGGGCGGACCCTCGAGCCGCATCTTCACGCCGACGCTGCGCAGATCCTCGATCAGCTCGCGCATCTGCGCGTCGGCGAGCTGCTCGTGGATCTTCTGCGCCATCTTCGGCCCGACGCCCGAGGTCTGCTCGATCTCCTCGACGCTCGCCGCCAGCAGCGCGTCGATCGTGCGGAAGCGCTGGGCGAGGTTGCGGCCGGTGACGAAGCCGACCTCCTCGAGGCCGATCGCGAACAGCAGTCGCCCGAACGGGCGCTGCCTGGAGTCGGCGATGTTCTGCACCGTGCGCGCCGCCGAGATCTCGCCGTAGCGATCGAGCTGCAGGAGCTGCTCGGGCGACAGGCGGTAGAAGTCCGCGGCGGTGCGCACGAGCCCCGCCTGCTGCAGCTGCGCGACCTGCTTGTCGCCGAGGCCGTCGATGTCCATCGCGCCGCGCGAGACGAAGTGCTTGAGCAGCTGCCACTGGCGCCCCGGGCACAGGCGGTTGGGGCACTTCGTGAACACGGAGTCCTCCGGCTTGACCGTCGCGGTGCCGCAGGACGGGCAGCGCCCGGGCGCCCGCGGCGGGTCGGAGCGCTGCGCCCGCTCCGCGGCGTGCGGCGCCGGCGAGAGCACCTGCGGGATCACGTCGCCGGCGCGCAGCACGATGACCTCGTCGCCGACGCGCAGGTCCTTGCGGGCGAGATCCTCCTCGTTGTGCAGCGTCGCGAGCTTGACCGTCACGCCGCCGACGTGGACCGGCTCGAGCACGGCGAAGGGATGCAGGTCGCCGAACTTGCCGACGTTCCACATGATGTCCTTGAGCGTCGTGACCTTCGTCGTCGGCGGGAACTTCCAGGCGATCGCCCAGCGCGGGTCGCGGCCGACGACGCCCAGGCGCCGCTGCAACTCGAGGTCGGACACCTTCACGACGACCCCGTCGATCTCGAAGTCCAGGGCGCCGCGCCGCTCCTGCCAGGCGAGGCACTGCGCGACCACCTCGTCCTCGCTGTCGAGCAGCCTGACGTCGCCGTTGACGCGGAAGCCGTGCTCGCGCAGCCACTCCAGCGCCTCCCAGTGGCTCTGAAACCGGATGCCGTCGACTCGGCCGACGCCGTAGCACCACATCGACAGCGGCCGCTCGCGTGCCAGCCGCGGATCGAGCTGGCGGATCGTGCCGGCGGCCGCGTTGCGGGGGTTCATGAACGTCGACAGCCCGGCCTCCGCACGGCGCTCATTGAGGCCCGCGAAGTCCTCGAGCGACATGTAGATCTCGCCGCGGACCTCGAGCACGGGCGGCGCCCCGTCGAGCTTCAGCGGAATCGTCGGGATCGTGCGCAGGTTGTGCGTGACGTCCTCGCCGATCTCCCCGTTGCCGCGCGTCGCGCCCTGCACGAAGACACCGTCCTCGTAGCGCAGCGAGATCGCCAGACCGTCGATCTTCGGCTCGGCGACGAACTCGAAGCGCGGGTCCTCGATCCCCTCGCGCGCGAGGTGCGAGCGCATCCGCGCGACCCATGCGCGCAACTCCTCCTCCGTGCGCGCGTTGGCGAGCGACAGCATCGGGACCTCGTGCTCGACCTTCGGCAGCGAGGGGACGGGCGCGCCGCCGATCCGCCGCGTCGGCGAGTCGGGCGTGACGAGCTCGGGATTGGCGGCCTCGATCGCGCGCAGCTCGTCGAGCAGGGCGTCGTAGGCGTCGTCCTCGATCTCGGGATCGTCGAGGACGTAGTAGCGGTGGCCGTGGTGGTGCAGCTGCTCGCGCAGCTGCACCACCACGGCCACCGCTACTA